>CACYHM010000097.1 GCA_902774195.1 uncultured Eubacteriales bacterium | reverse complement strand
CAGGAAGCCGCTGTGACTGTGTACTCAGTATCAGAGGCTCGTTCACCTTTACCTGAGTCAGATAGTTGTAGTCGAAGTCTACGTCACTCGGGCTATCCTGGAACGCTTCAGTTGTCGGATATACAGTCAGGCTGGTCCTTGTGGTGCACACAGCGAACAGATATTTCCCCAGATCCGATGTATCTGCTGCAGAGCTTCCGCCGTCCGTTCCCGGCCCGGGCTCTTCGCTGCCTGAACCTGCTGCGGAGCCGCCGCTCTGTTCCGTTCCGGAACCGTCTTCGCCTGTCCCCGTTGAATTGACACGAGGATCTCTGCACAGCGCGATCATATCATTGTAATCTATCTGAGACCCGTCAGCCCTGTAGAAAACTTTTGACTCTTGCATGAATGCCGCATCTTTAGTCGCTCTGTCGATCAGTTCGTTGACCATCGTCTGCGGCTCATAGTCAGTCTCGCTCCAGGCGGCCATGTCATTCATATCAGCGGACTTATCGAGGATAGTCCTGTTCAGCTGTTCGATCTCGGCTTTGCTCGCGAGCACTTCCTGAGGCTCCCCCGACTTGTCAGACCAGTATGAAGCTTTGCTCATCGCGCTCGTGACATCCGGCATGTACTGCACAGCGCCGTAAGCGCCGGCAGGCAGGGACAGTGTCACCAGCAGCATGCATAGAAACACTGCCGCAGCCCTTACTGTTCTTCCTGTTCTTCTCATATCTTTTCCCTCTCTTTGTTAAGCGCTCTTTTTGCAACGATCTCTGCTTTTTCATCTTCCGTCAGGTCGAGCAGACGGCCGCTGCTTTCCAGATTGACGACCAGGTACTTAGGTCTGTTGTTCTTGAAGACAACAGCTTCTCCATTGCGGTCGGCAGCGCGCGCAACAACAGAAAAATTCTGATTCGCCTGAGTCATTGAGAAAATCGTTTCCGTGTTGATATACACAGCAAAACTCCTTCCGATTTATACAATGAATTTATACCATTAATTTATCCTATATATATTATAGAGGCTGCTGGCCATCCTGTCAATTTCAATTTGCCTGTCCGGGGTGAAACATTTGACTTTATCGCTCAATAGAGTTACAATCGCAGCATTGTTACACGAAAGGAGAAGGAAAATGGTTGTATTGAAATGGACCAATAAGCACAGCGGTGATACCGGGTATGTCGCTTCGTTATCCACAAAGGAAAAGTGCTTCATAAACACATTCAGCAAGGAAGAAGCAAAAAGGTATTCGGAAAAGGCAGTCAAAGGTATCATGACAAAGCTCGAGAGCTATCACGAGACGGACAACAACGATTTTGAAGCGATCGAGGCATAGTAAAAACCCTCAGGAAACGAAAACCGCTCCCGAGGGTTTTTTCTTTTCAGATCTTTTACAGTCTACTTGACGTCTTTGCCTTCAGCGATCTCGGCTGCTTCTTCAAGAGCCTCACCGCTCTTTTCGACGAATTCCTTCATGCCCTGAGCAAAGTCTTCACGGTCTTCTTTTCTCTCGATCTTTCTGGCAGCTCTCTCAGCCTTATCTTCGGCTACCACCTCTTCATAGCTTTTCTTTGTGAATTCCATGTCTTCCTTGAACTTCTCTGCGCCCTTTTCAAAGGAATCCTTCAGTTCTTCCATAAAATCTGCCATTTCTCTTCCTCCTCATTACCATCTGAAATATGCAATAACAACATGTGATCATCCGGCCCTGCCGGAATATTACCATCTGCTTTATTATACCCCTTAATACGCCTCTGTCAAAAGAGGCAGGAGCGTCACGTACCTGCTTCTATACGAAGAAGAAAGCCGCTCCGATTATTATGTATACGGTTATGAGCTGGAACCCCTCCAGCCAGTTCGATTCTCCGTCCCCTGCCACGCTGTTGGCGATCAGCACCGCGCCTGTCACGGCCACCAGCTCGAACGGGGTGAAAACGATGCTCATAGGAGTGAAGAACAGGCTGAGGAGAGTCAGCACAGGCACCACGAAAAGTATGATCTGCAGGCTCGAACCGAGAGCTATCTCTATCGCGGCGTTCATCTTGTTCTTTACCGCCATGATTATCGCCGATGAATGCTCGGCTGCGTTTCCGATGATAGGGACCAGTATTATACCGACAAATGTCTTTGAAAGCCCGGCGCTTTCGGCCATCGGCTCGACAGTTCCCACGAATATCTCAGAGAGCACCGCAATGCATATCGTAGACGCGACCAGAAGACCGATCGCCTTAGGCAGGCTCGACCTGTGCTCCTCTGCTTCTTCTCCGGACGGTACTGATTCCTCGTACAGAGCACGGTGCGTCACGAAGCTGAACACGAACTGCATCACGTACACGAGCAGCATGAGCACCGCCACGATGACGCTCAGCCCCTCGTACTGAGTGGTCAGGCTCCCCTCCGGCAGAGCATGTGTGAATATGGCCGGGATCGAAAGGCCCAGCACCGCGAACAGCAGCATGCTGGCGGTTATGTTGATCGAATCCCTGTTGAATTTCTGGGTCTTGTATTTGAGGCCTCCGGCCAGCATGGACATTCCGAGCACCAGCAGGATATTTCCTATGACGGATCCTGCCAGCGATGCCTTTACGACATCGAACAGGCCTTCCTTCATCGCTACGAAAGCTATGATCAGTTCTGTCGCGTTTCCGAAGGTCGCGTTCAGCAGGCCTCCCACTCTCTGGCCGCAGTAGCCCGCTATGTCATCGGTGCTCTTGCCCATGACTCCCGCGAGCGGGATTATCGCTAAAGAGCTGCATGCGAAAAGCGCAGGTTCAGAGAATCCCATGATCTTGCCGATGATCGTCACCGGTATGAATACAAGAAGAATATACAGATACTTCAATTCCTTTACTTCTCCCCTTTGAGTCTGGCCTTGTCTTTATACATTTCGTGGTCGGCCCGTTCGAAAACGTTCACAGACGAATCATCGTCATCGTATTTTGACATGCCGCATGCCACGATGACGCCTCCGTCCCGAGCCGCCTCTTAGTTGTGTTTTCCGATCCTGCCGATCAGCTCATCTATACGCTCATAGTCGGCGCCCTGCGATATGACCACGAACTCATCGCCGCCGATACGGAACACCGGGCTGTGGCTGAAGATATCGCAGATCACCCTGCAGGCGTCGCGTATCGCACGGTCTCCTGCTGCATGCCCTTCTGTATCGTTGATCCTTTTGAGGTCGTTCACATCCAGCACGGTGATGGCGAAGCTCGGAGCCCGTCTGGTATCTATCTGATAGTCGATCTCCTCTTCGGCATTCAGGAACGCGTGTCTGTTCCTGACTCCGGTGAGAGCGTCTACGCTTGCCCGTTTCTGGGCCTGAACGAGGTTCTTAGCGTATTCTTCCTCCTGACGCACGCTGGCCTCGATATTGTTGACACCGACCACCAGGCGCATGCCATCCTCCTCGACGACAAAAGCCGCCTTGACGCTGGTATGCACCGGCCTGCTGTCCATGACGAAGCGGCAGTTCATGGAGAACATGCCTCTCCGTCCGATCTCGCTCATGACGTTTTCTTTGGTGAACTCAGTGACGAACCTGTGCTGATCGTCAGGATAGACATATCTGTGTGCATATTCGGCCGCGGTCCCGAAGAAATCATCTCCGCTTTCCGGAAGCGCGTACCGGGCGAACACCTTCGACTTACTGTACTCATGGTATTGCCCGCTCACCGGGTCTACTATATACATGCACAGGAAATCGCCGATAAGGGCGTTTATCCTTGCATAGGCGATGCTCTCCTCTTCGCTCCGTTCAGCTTCCTGGCGCAGGATCATCTGCTCGGTCATATCCTGACACATTCCGAGCAAGCAGATCCTTCCCTGAGTGTCTGTGAACCTAAGCTTCGTCGTCTGTATCCGCATAGGCTTGCCTGCCGCATCCGGCACATCCTCGACAAAGACATAAGGTTTGTCCATGGCAAGAGCCTTCTTGTCATCCTCGACAAAGTGCGCGGCGGTCTTCGGGTCGAAGATGTCAAAGTCCGTGAGGCCGATGACCTCATCCGGACTCTCCTTGCCGGCATATTCCGTGAATCCCTGATTGCACGCCAGATATACTCCTGTCTCGCCGTCCTTTGAAAAGCTCATGCCCGGCAGATTGTCCATCAGAGCCGCAACAGACTGCTGGAGCTCCAGTATCTTTTCTGCATCCCGGATCTCCTGTCTTGATTCCGCGATCACGTCCCCTATGATGAACACGCGGATCATACATGTTCCCAGCATGTAGGCTATCGCGTAGAGCGGAAGGTACGGGAACCAGAACTGCATCGTAAGAAACAGTGCCATGATGAAGCCGAAGGCTCCTATCGTACGGTATTTGTTCCTGGTTTCCGGATCGATCTCTCTCCGGAATACCGTCGTGACCGCATTGGCCGAGATCAGCAGCAGGAGCACTATCTGCGCGCCGAGCACTGCATACCTCATAGCCAGCGCACGGTAAACGCAGTCCGGTGTCACCACAAACATCACCGGCATGAAGATGTTGATCAGCGCGAGCGCCACAGCTCCTATCGAGACGATACGTCCGCCGTAGACAAGCACCTTTCCTGTCAGGCTCTCGTCACGCAGGTACAGGACGACGAATTTCGTCCACAGCAGCACTCCGGCCGCCATCGCAATGAAGTATACCGTGGTATCCGCGAAAAGCAGCCCGGCTATCTTCCGGCTCTCGATCACGCCCCAGAGCACATCGGTGACGTAATAAAACAGGACAGAGAACAGAAACCACCGGTACGTCCTGCCCGCAGGTGTATTCACCCTGCTGATGCGGCCCGTAAGCACATCCATATTCTCGATCAGAAGTACGAGGATCGCGATCGATCCTATCGCGGAATAGTACATATGTCACCTGT
>CACYHM010000096.1 GCA_902774195.1 uncultured Eubacteriales bacterium | reverse complement strand
GCGGAACAGCTGGCGAATGAATACGGCATCGCTACCAGGCGCGGAGCCTTCTGCGCCAACCCGTATGTGTGGAGGCTCTACGGACTTTCAGACGAGGAGGTAAGAGGCTACGCCGAATGCTCCGACATGAATACTCCGGGCATGATACGGGTCAGCTTCGGCATCTACAACACGGAGGAGGAAGTGGACTATCTGCTCAAGGTCCTTCCGGATGCGATAGAGAAGGCGAAGAATACGGAAAGCGCGAAGATGGGACTGGCGCATCCTGAGGTCTGACAGACGGGGCCTGTGGTACACTTTCAGAAGAAGATCAGAAGCTGCAAAATATTTTTTGAGGTGAGATTTTGGATATAAAGATATTGCTGACATGGCAGGAATTCCGGAACGGTGCCGGCTCCTGCCTTGTACCTTTCATGATGAAGATGAGCTTCATCGGCGAGATGAGCACGGTGCTGATCTTTATTGCGATCATCTACTGGTGCGTAAGCAAGGAGTACGGCAGGTACTTTCTTATGGGCTGGACCGGATGCAGAGTGGTCAACGGACTGCTCAAGGTGACGGCCTGCGCATATCGTCCATGGATCAGAGATGCACGCATCATACCCCATACCGAGGCCATGGAGACTGCGACCGGGTACTCCTTCCCGAGCGGGCACTCCACGAATGCAGGCGCGCTGTACGGCGGCGGGGCCATACGCAGGGAACTCCCGGGCATACTGCGCATCACGCTGGGTCTCACGGCGGTGCTCATCGCTGTCAGCCGCAACTTCCTGGGCGTCCATACGCCTCAGGACATATGGGTCGGACTGGGTGCGGGGGTGCTCGTGATGTGGCTGACGATGAAACTCCTCGCATGGCTCGAAAAGCATCCTGAAAAAGACATACTCGTGATGTGTCTCGGCATAGGGATCTCTGTTGCGGTAGCGGTATTTGCCGCGAGCAAGAAGTATCCTGTCGATTACGATGAGGCAGGTAAGATCCTTGTGGACGGCGCGAAGATGGCCAGGGACACATATAAAGGCGCCGGCTGGTGCATCGGCTTCATGACGGGGTGGGTCCTCGAAAAGAGATACATAGGTTTTTCGACAGATGTCCCGGTCATGACGAGGGCCGTAAGGCTCGTTACCGGGGTCATGAGCTACTATGCAGTCAGCCTGATCTTCACAGATCTGGTGAAAGAATGGATACCCGGCCCGGGCGGACCGCTCATGGCATGCTTCATCCAGACGTTTTATATAACATTCATCTTTCCATGGCTCATAAAGCGTTATGAAAGCGTCTGTGTGCCGTCCTTAGAGGGATCGGGCGAATGAATGCAGGACAGCATGGCCGGGATGTTCAGATCAGAGAAGAGGATGAAATAGAAAAGATGAAAGGGACCAAAACTACACTTATGCAGCTGCAGTGCAGTCTGCCGAAGAAGATCATAATAACAGCGGGCATTATGTTTGCGCTGATAATGCTTGTATATTACTGCAATATTCCGAATCCTAACATGATACTGATCGCAGGACTTGTACTGTGCTCCGCTCTGTTCGGTTTTGGGGGAGGCATAGTTGCTGCCGTGATCATGCTTGGCTACACGCTGTTCTTCTTTTCAACTGATAACAGTTTTACGCAGTTCACGCCGGAGAATATGCAGAAAGTTATAGTATCGCTGATCGGGATCGTTGCGGATATGCTCCTGGTTTGTTCTCTGAAACAGACGGAGATCAAGGAGTTCAATAAAATAGATTCCCTTACGAAAGAACTGCACCGGGAAAATGAAATACTACAGTACATGTCGATGACCGATGCGCTTACCGGGATCAGGAACAGGATGGCGCTGCGCCATAGCTATGATTCATATCAGGGCCATGAGGTAAGTGTTATGATGCTCGACATCAATGACTTTAAGATCAAAAACGATACCTACGGGCACGACGAAGGAGACCGTGTGCTGATAGAGACCGGCAAGCTGCTGTCAGAAACATTTGGAGAGGACCACTGCTACAGATACGGCGGCGATGAGTTTCTGGTAATAGTCCCGGATATTTCGGAGACAGAGTTCCGTGAAAAACTGGAATCGATGAAACAAAAGTCTGTCGTAATGGGCGATTCAAAAACGGTCTACTCCGTCGGATATGCACATTCACTGCTGAAAGATCCGGATATGCTCAGGGAGCTTATCTCTAAAGCGGACGAGCGGATGTACGAGGAGAAAAACCGCTGCCGCAACCATGAAAACTGATCTTATAAAGACTTGTCTCTAAGTGCGGTATGTGGTTGTATATGTACCGTAGGGCTTGATGCTCAGTTGAAAAAACAAGAATACCGCAAGGAGGTACATGAAAGATGACAGATATTGAAAAATTATTCGAAGCCGGCAGCCAGGAACTCAAACTCGATGATCTCGGAGAGATCAGCGGAGGAAAAGTCAGAGTGGAAGGCTACGGAATACTGATGCAGCTCATCGCCAAGTACAAAAAGCAGGGTAAGAGCAAAGAAGACTGTATCGCGACCATCAGAAAAGGCTGGGAAGGCGACTGCAGATTCAAGCTGGGACTTACAGACGGTACCGACGAAGATCTGAAGACGATCCTCGATTACGTCGAGACGAACTGGTAGTTCCTCACCGCAGAAGAAAAATCGATCCCGGGCAACGGGCCCGGGATTTTGGTATAAAAAAGGAAAAACAAAATGTCCATCCATATCGTACTTGTAGAACCTGAGATACCGCCGAATACGGGCAACATCGCGAGAACGGCTGCCGCAACAGACAGCGTACTCCATCTTGTGAAGCCCCTCGGTTTCAGTCTGGATGAAAAGAGCCTGCGGCGCGCAGGCCTCGACTACTGGCCTTATGTTTCGCTTGAGATCCATGAGAGCCTCACGGAATTCATGGAAAAATACGGAGACAGAAGGATGTGGCTCTCGACGACTAAGGGAGACAGGCTTTATACCGAGGCGGAGTTCAGAGACGAAGATATGATACTATTCGGGCGCGAAACGGCAGGACTTCCGAAAGATCTCATCGAGTCGCGCAGGGAATGGACTGTCCGGATCCCGATGAGCAGAGACACGAGGATGAGATCCTTCAATCTTTCGAACGCGGCGAACATAGTGCTGTTTGAGGCGCTGAGGCAGCTTGGCTTTCCGGGGCTTGAGTGAGCCGGGCGGTAAATGGAGCTGCGCGGGTTTACACAGGACTTCGTGACGTGATAAAGTGGACGCGGAAATGATAAGAGAAAGGCAAGGGGATTTATGAGCGGCAAAGCGAAGAGAGATCTAGTGGGAGCGATACTGTTTTTTATAGCGGGAGTCATATTCTTTTTCAATGAAAAAGGGCGGTACATGGCGTTTGTGTTTTTTGCCCTCTCGCTGATATTCTTCGCGCTCTCCAGAGGCAATAAGGATAAAGACGATTACTGATATCGTTTCTTTAAGTTTGGTTTAAGCAATTACTGGTATCTTATGCATTGTAAAGGAGAAAATGTCATGGGATATCAGGCTGTTTTTAAAAGATACGAACTCAAATACAAGATCACCGGAGCGCAGAAAGCGAAGATCATGAAGGCGATGGAGCCTTACATGGAAGCCGACCGCTACGGGAGGTCGACCATCAGGAACATCTACTTCGACACCGACGACTTCATACTGGCGCGGCATTCGATCGCAAAGCCGGATTTCAAGGAAAAGCTCCGCGTTAGAAGCTATTCTAAAGCTGACGCTGACAGTACGGTCTTCGTCGAACTCAAGCGCAAGTACGATCACGTGGTGTACAAGAGAAGAGTCGGAGTGACTGAGAGGGAGGCTGTGGACTGGATCTGCAGAGGCAAGTCGGTCGGCATGCATGAAGACCAGCGCTCGCGCGAGATCGATTATTTTCTCTCGCTCTATGACGGCATCAGGCCGGTCCTTTACCTGAGCTATGACCGCGAGGCGTACAGGATGAGAGACGGCAGCGACTTCAGGGTCACATTCGATACGAATATACTCTGCAGAGAGGACGATCTGTCGCTCGAGTCGGATCCGTACGGCACGTCCATACTCGAGGATGGTATGTTTCTTATGGAACTCAAGTGCTCCGGAGGCATACCTGTGTGGATGACACGCATCCTGTCGAAAGAACGCATCTACAAGACATCGTTTTCGAAGTACGGTACAGCATACTGCAGATTCATGGATGAGACGCCGGCAGAGCGCGCACACGGGATCGCTTCCGAAAGCCTCGTGGCTGCCTTCCGTGAAAGAAAAGTATCAAAAGCGCTTCCGTCATACGGCATGGCTTTCGGCTAGGAGGTTTATGATCAAGGGGAAGACGAGAAAACGCACATACAGGGCGATCTACAGGCTGCTCGACAGAGTGTCGCCGGTGCCGTTCGACTGCGGCACCATATGCGGCGCGGCATGCTGCAATGCTGCCGCAGAAGATGAGAGCCTGGGCATGATGCTGCTGCCGGGAGAGGACAAGGTGCACGATAAGAAAGATGACTGGCTCTCATGGGAGGCCCTCATCTCGAACGAGTACGAATTCCCGGAATCCTGGCAGGGAAAGATATGGTTCGTGAGGTGCAAGACTCCGCCGCACTGCCCGAGGCATCTCAGACCCGTTCAGTGCAGATCCTTTCCCCTGCTGCCCCATCTCAGCGAAGACGGGGAGCTCAGCCTGGTGTTCAACGACTTCGAGCTGCCATATGCGTGTCCGATGATAGAGGACGAAGCCGAGCTCGACGAAAGCTTTGTGAAAGCCACGCATACCGTATGGAAGCACCTTATCCGCGATCCTCTGATCTACGATCTGGTTTGGAAGGAATCCAGAGACAGAGATGAAAACTGAAATTCCATCCCCCGCGGGGGCTTGTGAGTTATAGATACCGACCTTATACTTCTAGGTGAGAAC
>CACYHM010000095.1 GCA_902774195.1 uncultured Eubacteriales bacterium | reverse complement strand
CATCGTCACATTCCTTGGCGCGCTGTGGATCTCTTCCATTACATTCAGGCCGATCGAGAAGATAGTTGACACAGCAAATTCCATCAATGATGCAGATGACCTGTCGGGAAGGATAGCCCTTAAGAGAGGCCCTAAAGAGATGAAGCAGCTGGCAGGCGCATTCGACAGGATGTTCGAAAGACTCGAGAAGCTTTTCGATGCCGAGCGACAGTTCACGTCCGATGCGTCCCACGAGCTCAGGACTCCTACTGCCGTGATACTTGCCGAATGCGACCATGCGAAGAGGAAGGACCGCACAGTGAAGGAATACCGCGAGTCCATCGGACACATAGAGGAGCAGGGGCACCGCATGTCCGATCTTATCGAAGAGCTTCTCGGCATCACGAGGCTGCAGCAGGGGACCGAAAAGTATCCTCTGAGCAGGGGTGACCTGAGCGAATTCGTGAGCGTGACTGCCGAAGGCTTCGTGCCGCAGGATGACAGGGGGATCAGCCTCGAGACGGATATCGAAAGCGGCATCAGCTGCAGCTTCAACGCCTCGCTCATATCCCGTGCGGTATACAACCTTCTTCAGAACGCATACAAATACGGAAAAGAAGGCGGATATGTCAGGCTGTCGCTGAAGCGCGGAGACGGGATGGCGGTTCTTGAAACAAAAGACAACGGCATCGGCATCTCGGCTGAAGATCAGGAGAAGATATGGCAGAGGTTCTGGCAGGCCGATACATCGCGCAGCGAGGGCGGAAGCAGCGGCCTCGGACTTGCTATGGTAAAGGAGATAGCAAGCCTGCATGGCGGAGATGTTTCCGTGAAGAGCGCTCCGGGAGAGGGCAGCACATTCACGCTGAGGATACCGCTGGAAAGTGACATCTGACAGAAAAACGCCGGAGGCGGCAGCCTCCGGCGCAAGTTGTATTCCGGAAATATCCTGCTATTTCATCTTAGATCGCGGTGCTCATGGCCGAGATATCGCCTATGAGTATCGTTCCGACGAGCTTTCCGTGATCGTAATAGTACTTCGAGTAGGTCTTCTTCACATCGTCTTTGATCTGCTCGGACCTGAACTTTCTGTCAGGATCCTTCCCGTTGGTGCCGAGCGCGAAGACGCTTGTGTTCATCGCCTCGATCACGAGAGAGCTGCCGATGGACTTATACCTTATCTCTTCTCCCGCGGCATTCGCTCCTGCGATGCGGCCTGTTTCGACCGCCTGGGCCCAGAATGCCTGAGGCTGTCCGTCCACGCTGCAGCAGTCGCCTGCCGTGAATACGTCAGGGACGTTCGTCCTCATGTGATCGTCGGCGAGCACCCATTTGTCCACTTCTATGCCGCTCTCTTCGGCGATTTTGGTATGAGGTCTCATGCCGGTAGACATTATGACCAGCTGGGCTTCGTATTCGGTCCCGTCATCGAGCACGACTGCGTTCTCTGTGATCTCAGCGATCTTTACACCGGTGACCACATCCACACCTGCCTCGATGCAGAGCTCTTTGAGCATTTCGGAGGCGGTATCGTCAAGCTGCCTCGGAAGAAGTCCCGGAGCCGTCTCGAGAACGGTCACTTCGAGTCCGCCTTCCTTGAGGCCCCACGCGCCCTCAAGACCCATGACCCCGCCGCCTATGCAGACGGCTTTTGAAGCTTTGCGCTCCGCTATTATCTGCCTGACCTTCTCCGTATCCGCGATGCTTCTGACCGAAACGACATGGCCGAGATCAGCACCCTTGATCGGAGGAACGAAGCAGTACGCGCCGAGAGCGTATATCAGCTTGTCGTATTTCATCTGTCCGCTGCTGCCGTCCGCGTTGCGGATGCTGACAGTCTTTGCCGCGGTATCGACTCCGAGGACTTCGGTGCCGGGAGCGAAATTGATCCGGTTTTCCTCATACCACTCAGGGCCCTCCATTACGAGCCCGTTATAGTTGTCGCCGAAGTCCCTTACGATGCCTTTTGTGAGCATCGGCCTGTTGTACGGCAGGTGGGATTCCTGTGTGACGATCGTGACGGTCGCGGTCTGATTGCGTTCCCTGACCGCCTCGGCCGCGCTCTTGGCAGCCGGACCACCGCCGATGATCACGAAGAGCTCTTCCGTGTCCTTTCTGAAATCCGTCCCTTTCTTCTCTGCCGGGATGAAATTCTCCGGTCCGACACCGCATACCGGGCAGGCAACGGCTCCCTCCTCGAATTCCGCTCCGCATACGAGGCATTTGACAATGTTTCCGCTGCCTCCGGACGATGCCGGCTGTATCCTCGAGGCAAGATCTTCTGCTGTAGCAGGCTCAAAGTATTCGGGGCCGACGCTGCATACCGGGCAGGTATCGACGCCCTCTTCGAACACGGCTCCGCAGAAGGTGCACTTGACCATCCCCACAGGCTCAAAACATTCGGAGCTGACTCCGCATACAGGGCATTCCTCCGTCCCCTCAGGCAGGTAAGCTCCGCATATGGTACATCTTACTTTAGCCATGATTTCCCTCCATGATCACTATGTTGTTATGCAATTCCACACTGGTGATATTATCGCACGGCAGGGACTGCCATATGTGATATATTTATGAGGAAAGGAGAACAGCATGAGGATAGAGGTAAAAACAGTCAAAACGGAGACATTCTCGATGGAATGGTTCAGTTTCGGGCGGGGAGAAAAGACCATGGTGATACTGCCGGGGCTGAGCGTCCAGAGCGTCATGGGACTTGCGTCCTTTGTCGCCGAAGCGTACAGGATGTTCGGCGATGATCATACGGTATACATGTTCGACCGCAGAAAAGAGCTGCCGGCTTCATATTCGATAAAGGAGATGGCTGCGGATACTGCAGAGGCCATGCGGGCGCTCGGACTCAGCGGCGTAGATCTGTTCGGCACGTCACAGGGCGGCATGATCGCCATGCAGATAGCGATCGATCACCCGGAGCTCGTGCATAAGCTGGTCCTTTGCTCCACCTCTTCAGCAGTGGATGAAGAGCAGTTCAGAGCCATCGGAAAATGGATAGAACTGGCGAAGGCCGGAGACAGTGAAGGCCTGTACATGGCGTTCGGCGAGGCGGTATATCCGCCGGATGTGTTCGAAAAGTCGAAAAAGGCCCTGAGCACAGCGGCAAAGACGGTGACTGATAAGGACCTTGAACGCTTCATCATCCTTGCTGATCTGAAGGGGTTCAACGTGA
Organism: uncultured Eubacteriales bacterium; assembly: GCA_902774195.1. The sequence goes on along the minus strand of CACYHM010000095.1, from coordinate 2,688 downwards.
CGGGCGATCTCAGGAAGATAAAATGCCCGGTGCTCGTGATGGGATCGATGGACGATCAGGTGCTCGGGCATGAGGCGTCTTTCCGGATAGCTGAAAATCTCGGCAGCAAAAAAGGCCTTGTCCTGCACATGTATGACGGCTACGGACATGCGGCCTATGACTTTGCTCCGGATTACAAAGAGCAGGTCCTGAAGTTTCTGTCTGATGATCAGACGGACTGACCGTCCGGAGGATATGCCATGTATTACTACGATATGGAATTTCACAGGGGAGGCAGGGACGCACGCCCCGAGAACACTCTGTATTCATACCAGTATGCGCTTGAGAACGGTGCGCTGACCATCGAATGCGACATGCAGCTGACTGCTGACGGGCAGATCGTGATGTCTCACAATCCCGCGCTCAATCCGCTGATTACGACTGACAGTGAAGGAAAGCGTGTAGAGGATGAGAAGCTCTTCATACACGACATGACGCTCGAAGAGATACAGACGTATAATGCAGGCAAGATGGATCCGGCGACAGAGTATTACGCTCTTCACGGGCGTACCCAGGTCATGGCCGACGCATTCATCCCGTCGCTTCGCCAGATGTTCGAACTGGTCAGAGGCAGCGGAAACACTGAAACAAGGATGAGCATCGAGGCAAAAGCCTACCCGGATCCGGCTCTCGGGAAGAGTCACGAAAAGAATCCGGACTACGACAGACTGCTCAGAGAGTTTCTGAGACTCGTCGATGAGTTCGGTTTCCGGAACAGGGTGATACTCCAGTGCTTCGACTGGGCGCTTCTGGTCAGGATGAAGGAACTCGACCCGGGCATCAGGACCATCGCGCTTTACTGTGAGCAGCCGTCATGGGGCACGCCGGACGCAGTCACGCTCTGGCTTGACAGGGACAGACCTTCACCGTGGCTTGGAGGCATAGACATACATGACTTTGACGGCGATCCTGTACGCGCGGCGCATTCGCTCGGGATCGATGATGTGAGCCCGTATTTCAAAGAGATCACAAAGGAACTTACAGACGAAGCGCATTCGCTGGGAATGAAGGTCGTGCCGTGGACGGTGAACACCCCGGAAGACTTTGAGACCATGTATGCCATGGGAGTCGATGGCATCATCACGGACAGGCCGTGGCTTCTGAGGACCTTTCTCGAAGAGAAGGGCGAGAAACTGCTTCCGCTGAGGAAGGTGGACATGCCCTATCACCTCGAGCCCGGTCATTATGAGGCCGGAGAAATAAAGGCTGAAAACGGCAGAGATGCCGCGTATTGATAAAAAAGGAAAAGACGATGAGCAAAGTGACTATCAGTACCGGTCTCGGCAAGGTGACCGGCACAGAAGAAAAAGGTGTCCGCATGTTCCGCGGCATACCATATGCGGTGACAGAACGCTTTGAGATGCCGAAGCCATATCCGGCATGGGACGAACTGGACGCGACGGGTCCCGAAACGGACTGCTGGCAGTACAGGGCCTATCACGATGAGTCTGTCGGCCGCTACGCGTTCTATCACAGCGAATTCAGGCCGGGACGCGGGCAGGACAGCTGGAAATTCGCCGAGTCGCCCATGACACTCAATATAATCACGCGCTCCGCGGCAGAAAATGATCCGGTGCTGGTGTTCATCCACGGCGGCTCGTTCGAAAACGGCTGTGTGGGCGAGGACCCGTACGGGACTTCCACCGAATATGCTAAGCACGGCATCATCCTGGTATCGCTCGGATACAGGCTCAATGTGTTCGGCCTGTATAAAGGGGGCAATTACGGTCTGCACGACATGGTGTTCGGACTGAAGTGGATCAGGGAGCATATAGCCGATTTCGGAGGCGATCCTGACCGCATAACGGTAATGGGACAGTCCGCCGGAGCGATGGCGGTGATGGACCTTCTGTACACAAAGACGCTCGAAGGCATCGTTAAGGGAGCTGTCATGATGTCCGGCGCAGGCGCTGTGCCATCTTTTGCAGGGCCTCTGACCCCTGAAGAGTCCGAAGAGAGGTTCTGGTCGAAGGTCAGAGAACGCGCGGGTGCAAAGAGCGAGGAGGAATTCAGGGCAATGCCTCACCGGACCATATTCCAGGCCTGGTATGATACCTTTCTCGAGAACCGCAGCGTGCGCATCCAGCAGCCGGGGATCGACGGCACGATAATTCCCGAAATGCCTTCGAAGATAATGCGGGAGGGATCATATCTTGATGTTCCGGTGATAGCAGGAGTCACCTCGCAGGACTACATGCCGTATCTGATCTTCGACCTCGCCGAGGGTCTCGGTGTCATGCGCTCGCTGCAGAGACGCTCGCCGGTATGGGGCTATATGTTCGACAGGACCCCGCCGGGGAACAGATACAAAGCCTTCCATGCTGCAGATCTGTGGTATATGTTCGGCAACATGGACAGGAGCTGGCGCCCGTTTGGCAGAGAAGATGAAAAACTTAAGGATGAGATGGTGCACTATATCGCCAATTTCGCAAGATGGGGCACCCCTAACGGGGACGGCCTGCCGTACTGGCCGTCGCTCAGCATGACGCGCAGGAAGTTCCGCCTTTTCCGTGACGGAAAGAGCCGCCTCATAGGACCGGTGAAGAGCCGTGCTCTGGAGTGGAAGACCTTCCTGTTCGACAAGGGACCGATGTAAAAGATACAGACTTTATTCGGGCGGCTGCCACGCGCAGCAGACAGGCGCGGCGC
>CACYHM010000094.1 GCA_902774195.1 uncultured Eubacteriales bacterium | reverse complement strand
CCCGAACTGGTCGATAACGAGACCGGACATCACCTGTCCGAAGCATACGATCATTACGTTCCTGGCGCTCCCGAGTTTCGGAAGGCACACGACGTTGAGGATTATTATCGCGGTGCCGCAGCTGCCGCCCAGCCATATCCACAGAGGCTGTGAAGCGATGCTGTGCAGCGGTATGTACAGTCTGCCTTCAGTGACCAGTATGATGGCAGACATTATGATGCCTGCAACGACAAAACTCAGGACAGCAGCGTGATACGGCGATCTTAAGACCTCCCTTACCTTTCCGTTGATGCTGACCTGAGCGGTCGAGGCTATGCCTGCGATTATTCCCAGCAGGTACATGAAAATCATTTTATTTTTTTATCCAGCTCTCGTCAGACGGATCATCCCGGAATGCTCTGAGCCTTTCGATGTCATCCGCGCTGATATAGTCCAGTTCGGCCGCTGTCTCGATGACGGCATCGAAATCCCCGTATGTCATGATCGAAACGACTCCGAGCACATCGGCCCCGGCGTCTCTCAGCACGTTTACGGTCTCTATGCAGCTGCCGCCGGTCGATATGAGGTCTTCTACCACGACTACCTTCTGCCCGGCTTCAAGCCTTCCTTCTATCTGATTGCCTCTGCCGTGGTCCTTTGCCCCTGATCTTACGTATCCCATCGGAAGTCCCATCAGATGGGCCGTGATAGCGGCATGAGCTATGCCCGCCGTCGCGGTGCCCATAAGCACCTCGGCGCCCGGGAATTCCGATCTGATAGTCGCGGCCAGAGATTCTTCGACATCGTTTCTGACGTCCGGAGCTGTCAGCGTCAGCCTGTTGTCACAGTATATCGGGCTCCTGATTCCGCTCGCCCATGTGAAAGGCTCTTCCGGTCTCAGAAATACGGCTTTGATCCTGAGCAGATCTTCTGCTATGAGTTTTCTTATTCTTTCCTTGTCCATCTGCGATCCTCCTGAACGGGCCGGAGCTGCGTCAGCCCAGGAATTCCTCCCTGCATCTTGTGTATGCGTCTATAGGTTTTTCGGCAGCTGTGACCGGTCTCCCCACTACGATGTAGTCAGAGCCCGCCGCCTTTGCCTGGGCCGGGGTCATGACTCTCTTCTGATCATCAGCCGAGCCTGTATCGAATCTGATGCCCGGTGTAACAGTCAGGAAGTCCTGCCCGCATACCGAGTGGATGTCAGCCGCCTCGAATGCAGAGCATACGACTCCGTCGAGGCCTGCCTCTTTTGCATTGAGAGCGTACTGTCTGACCACCTCATCCATAGGCCTGTCGATAAGAAGCTGGCCGTGCAGGGTCTCTTCATCAGTCGAAGTAAGCTGCGTGACCGCGATCAGCTTCGGCTTTTCGGCATATCTCGCGGCTCCCAGCATGAGGCCTTCCTTAGCCGCTTTCATCATCTCGATGCCGCCCGCCGCGTGCACGTTTACCATATCCACGCCGTACTCCCCGAGCACAGTCATAGCTTTTTTGACTGTATTCGGTATGTCGTGGAGCTTGAGGTCGAGAAAGACCTTATGACCCCTCTCCTTGAGCTTTCGTACGACGACCGGTCCCTCGGCGTAGAAAAGTTCCATGCCGATCTTGACATAAGGCCTGCCGGCCCCGACCGTGATGTCATCGCACTGCACCACCTCGTTTCTTATCCTGGTGAGCTTATCAAGGAACTTGACGGTCTCGTCCGTATTTTTGAAATCACATGCGATTATTACGTCTTTTGCCATGATGCACCTCGCTTATACGTCCCTTTTGACTCATTTTACAATAATTGCGGTCAAATCTCACTCAATTTGTCTATTCCGTATTTTTCCATAGCGGCAGGCAGATCTTCGATGATCTTCTTTGATGCGAGCGGGTCTGTCAGGTTTGCCGCTCCGACCTCTACGGCCGCGGCTCCGGCCATCATCATCTCGAGTACATCCTCTGCTGAACTCACTCCGCCCATGCCGACCACCGGGATCTTTACAGCATCCGCCGTCTGATAGACCATGCGTAGAGCCACTGGCAGCACAGCGGGTCCGGAAAGACCTCCTGTGACGTTCGCCAGCAGCGGTCTTTTCGTCTTCAGATCAAAACGCATTCCCATGAGAGTGTTTATCAGGCTGATTCCGTCCGCGCCCTCAGCCTCGCAGGCTTTTGCTATGTCCGCGATATCCGTTACATTAGGCGAGAGTTTTATGATCAGAGGCTTGTCCGTGACTTTTCTGACCGCTCTCACCACTTCGCCTGCCATACAGGGATCTGTGCCGAAACTCATTCCTCCTCCGTGCACGTTCGGGCAGCTTATGTTGATCTCGAACCAGCCGATCATGTCCGATACATCCGACTCAGCGAGCCGGCGAGTGACCTCCCGGTATTCGTCCGCCGAAAAACCGCTGACGTTCGCCATCACAGGCTTGCGGAACACTTTCCTGAGCTTCGGGAGTTCTTCATTTATCACTGCATCGACGCCCGGGTTCTGCAGACCGACAGAATTGAGCATTCCCGACGGGCACTCCGCTATCCTCGGAGTAGCGTTCCCGAACCTGGGCTCCAGCGTCGTCCCCTTGAATGAGAAAGTCCCGAGGCAGTTGATATCATATATCTCTGCGAATTCATACCCGTAGCCGAATGTCCCCGACGCCGGTATCACCGGGTTGTCAAGCGTGATGCCGCAGAGTCCGACTCTGGTATCTACCATGCTGTCTCCTCCGTCCTCAGCACAGGGCCGTCCTTGCATATCCTTTTGCTGCCGTTTTTCGTCTGTATGCTGCATCCCATGCAGGCTCCGAAGCCGCAGCCCATACGCTCTTCGAAGCTCATCTGACCGCTCACGCCGGCCTTTTCATACACTTCACTGTACACGGCCTTCAGCATCGGCTCAGGACCGCAGGTATAGAAATAAGTGAACTCCGGCGTAAGCTCTCTGAAAGCGTCCGTAACAAAGCCCTTTATTCCTGCGCTTCCGTCGGCCGTCGCGATCAGCACATTGCATCCGAGCATCTCGAACTCATCGTCGTAGAATATGTCGCCTGAGCTGTTATACCCGAGTATGACCGTAACATCCGTGTCTTTTTCTTTCAGCTTTTTTGCCGCCAGATAAAGCGGCGGTATGCCGACTCCTCCGCCGATCAGAAGAGGCCTGTCTCCCGCGTCGCTGAGGTCGTATCCGTTGCCGAGTCCCGTAAGGACATCGAGCTCCGTGCCTTCGCCAAGGCCCGTCATCTCATCCGTTCCCTTTCCGAGCACCTTGTAGATTATCGTCAGCACGCCTTCTCTGCCGTAGCGGTCCGTATAGTCAAGATCGCACAGACTGAACGGGCGGCGCAGGAAGTGCCCCTCCAGCTGTATATCCAGGAACTGTCCCGGCGCATCGAATGCGGACATATCGCCTGCAAGCCTCATCCTGTATGTGTCGTGAGTCAGGGCCATATTCTCTACTACTGTCATCATGCACTGTTTCATCTCTTATTATCCTCTGCTGTTCTTCATAAAACTGTACGCCGCCCTGCCGTCGGAAACGGTCAGGTAATTCCTTCCCATCACATGCCAGCCTTCAAACGGCGTCGCCCTTCCTTTCGAGAGCATCTCTGCTCCGCTTATGTTCCATTCCTCCGAAAGGTCCCATACCGAATAGTCGTTGCCCAGCGGTATGCCGAACCTTCTGCGAGGGTTATACACGAGCAGCTGCTCGAGCTTTTCCATAGTGATAATGCCCGGCACCACGAGGTAGGTGTATATCAGCGGGAACGCCGTCTCAATGCCCACGATGCCGAAGGCCGATCCCTCAAGCCCTCTCGATTTTTCTTCGGCGGAATGAGGAGCATGGTCTGTCGCAATGCAGTCTATCGTTCCGTCGATGAGCCCTTCGATCAGAGCCTCGCGGTCCGACGGGCCGCGAAGAGGCGGATTCATCTTCCACTTTCCATCCTCCATGAGCATGCTGTCGTCGAGCAGCAGGTAGTGCGGAGCTGTTTCGCAGGTCACATCCACCCCGCTCTTCTTTGCGTCCCTTATGATGCTGACGCTCTCCTTTGTCGAGATATGGCATACGTGATACGCGCATCCGGTCTCGTCCGCGAGTTTCAGGTCGCGCTCTATCTGGCGCCACTCGGACTCGGAGCATATCCCCCTGTGGCCATGCTCCGCCGCATAGCCGCCGTCATGTATGTATCCGCCCCTGAGGAGGCTGTTGTCCTCGCAGTGGGCCGTGATTATCTTACCGAGCGCCTTCGCTTTCTGCATCGCTTCTCTCATCATCGCGCCGGACTGCACTCCGTGTCCGTCATCAGAGAAAGCGATGCAGCTTTGCGCCATGCCTTCGAGGTCGGCGAGTTTCTCTCCCATCTGGCCAAGCGTTATCGCGGCGTAGGGATAGACATGGATACAGGCGTCGCGGTCTATGATCTCCTGCTGGATTCTCAGATGCTCAGGCGAATCGGATACCGGGTCGAGGTTAGGCATGGTGCATACAGCGGTATAACCCCCATGCGCGGCGGCCAGGCTGCCCGTCGCTATCGTCTCCTTGTACGCGAAGCCCGGCTCTCTGAAGTGCACGTGCACGTCGCAGAAACCCGGCAGTATGGTATGCTGCGAAGAGAGACCTATGCCTGCCTCCTGCAGCAGTTTTATATCTATGTTCGGGCTGAAACTTATTTTCTCATCCATTATTATATCCTGTCCTTTATGAGAAGGAGCCTTCCCTCCTTTACACTTATCTCTGCTTCGGTCCCCGGCAGGGCCTCGTTGCTGGTGGCGTACTGGTATTCCGGACCGATCCGCGCGTCCCTGAGGCAGAATTTCGCGCCGCTTATGCTCACGCCCTCTGCCGGGCCTTCGAGCGCCACGAGCGAGAAGAAAGGATAGCTGTCCGGCACCCGCGCCGTTTCCCCTTCGCAGATCAGCTCCATCTCTGAATAGTCGTCGATTATCTCTCCTCTGCATCCGCTGTCTGCAAGCCTTGTGAGTATGTAGACGTTGACCAGCGAATGGTCGAATCTGGCCCCGACAGCTCCAAGAAGAAGGAACTCCTTATACCCTCTTTCGATGCCGGTCCTTGCGGCGAATACCGTGTCCGTATCGTCCTTGGCGACCGGCAGAGTTATGGTCTCGACATCCATGTGCGGATCCTCGTGTGAATCGAAGTCCCCGATTATAAGAGACGGCTGCACTCCAAGACCGTCCATGTGCCTGAGTCCGCTGTCGCAGTATATCACATAGTCATCTTCCCTGATGCGGCTGCGCGCAAACTCATAATCCGATATCCCCGCTCCGCCGATTATGACGCACCTTCTTCTATCGCTCATCCGGCCAGACCCTCTACGCCTCGTGAACGAGCTTGCCGTTCATGTCCTCGATATCCACCGCGATCACGAGCGTCCTCGGAGCGTCTTTCGCTATCTCTGTATCTATGTATTCCTGT
>CACYHM010000093.1 GCA_902774195.1 uncultured Eubacteriales bacterium | reverse complement strand
AATGGAGAAGGAAAGAAAAGAAATGCTCGCAAATGAAGTACATGAAAACCCCGATCTGAGACCCGGATGGGGAGAACGTCTGGGCTACGGAGCGGGCGGCATCGGCATACGCCTTGTCACATCGGTCATCGGCACGTATCTGCTGATCTACCTGACTAACACGGCGCTTCTGGATGTTGCTGTCGTGACCGGCATTATCGCTGTATCGAAATTCTTCGACGGCATATCTGATCTCGTCATAGGAAACATCATAGACCATACCAGGTCCGGGATGGGGAAAGCCAGGATCTGGCTGCTGCGCATGTGTCTGCCGTTCGCGGCGTCGTTCATGCTGCTGTTCTGGGTGCCCCCGTATTTTCCGGCTGCGCTCAAGTACATATACGTGTTCCTGATGTACAACATCGTGAACGCGGTATTCTTCACGTTCCTTCAGATATCGCATTTTTCGCTGATCTCGCTGATGTCTTCTGACAGTGAAGAGCATGGCCTTCTCGGAGTGGTGAACAGTCTTGCCAAGAGTCTGGGCGGTCTGGCCGGGAGCGTGTTTTTCGTAAAGCTCCTGACCCGGTTCTCAGGCGGCGTTCCCAATCAGTACACACAGAAGGGCTTTACTCTGGCCTGCCTCGTGCTGTGCTTAGTATGCGTCTGTACGATACTGATCACCGTTTTTTCTACAAAAGAGAGGGTCGATGACGCTCCGATATCAAAGGCGGGCAAAAGGCTGGGCCTCCGGGACATGATCCCTTCATTCAGGATCATACTTTCAGAAAGAAGCTGGGTCGTGCTCGTAGTTACTCAGATACTGGCTTTTATAGGGACCACGCTGGTGATTTCCTCGGCAACATACTACTCGATGTATGTTCTCAGGGACATGGGAAACATGAGCTGGCTGGCTGCCACAGCAATGGCGCCTTCGCTCTTCATCCAGTTCCTGAGTCCGCTGCTCATGAAAAGACTGACAAAAAAGAGGATATACGTGGCAGGCACGATCCTGTACTCAGCGGGATGTCTGGGATTTGCGCTCCTGTCTCCTCTGAAAGCGGGAATGATAATATGCAATCTGATCAAAAGCATGGGGATTGGTCTGTACGGCAGCGTGACCATGGGCATAGTCGCGGACCTGGTAAGCAATACAAAGGAAAAGACCGGACAATTCATCCCGGGCGCGGGTTACTCGGGGATATCCGCGGCCGACAAGCTCGGACAGGGCCTCGGCAATGTGGTTCTCGGCATGCTGCTCTCCGTTGCAGGCCTCAGCAAAACGGTCGATCCGACTGCCGCGGCATCCGCATCGGTGGTCACTGCAGTGAACTGGGCCTTCCTCTGGCTGCCGCTGATCTTCGGGATCATCACACTGGTACTCTTCCAGTTCTTCTTCGATCTGGATGAAAAGCCGGCCGATACAGACAGACAAGAGAATGATCAGTAACAGTAACAGTATCATTATCAGATCATACATATAGTAAAAAGAAAGGGTCAACAGTCATGGATAATCAGAACAGCTGCAATCTGCGCAGGGAATTCATACGTATTCTGATCGAGCGTGTACAGGGCCAGAGAGTGCAACACCATTCGGAGGCTCCCCCGGAGCCGGAAAAGGTCAGCCCGAAGGTAAAATTCGAAGTCGAAGACATGCTGAACAATCCGTACATGAACAGGGACGAAGTGCCTCTGGCGATGGATATCTTCAGGCCTGTCGTTCCGGAGGACACTGAGCTTCCTGTCATTGTGTACATACACGGAGGAGGACTTGTGCTCGGAGACCGCACGATGTCGAGATCTTACGGCAGGGCGCTTGCGAGCAGAGGATATCTGGTGTTCTCTATCGAATACCGGCTGGCTCCGAGAGCAAATGCCTGCGAGCAGCTCGATGACGTATGCGCGGGCATGGACTATATAGGAAGAAGGCTGGTGGACTTCAACGTGGACTTCACAAGAGTGTTCCTTACAGCTGAGAGCGCGGGCGCGTATCTTGCCATTTATGTGGCTGCAATGAAGAACTCGAAAAAGCTTCAGAAAGCGATAGGCTATGAACCGACCAGGATGGTTTTCAAAGCTCTCGGACTCCACTGCGGGATGTTCTATACGGACAGATGCGATCCTATAGGCTGGCTGCTTGAAGATCAGTTCTACGGAGACAAGATGCTTGATGAGGATTTCAAACAGTATCTGGATCCGGAGAACGATGAGATACTGAAGAACCTGCCTCCTGTATTCCTTACGACGAGCAGGGGGGACTTCCTCAACAATTATACTCTTATGTACCATGAAGCGCTGAAAAACGCTGAGCGCGAGTCTCATCTGGTCTATTACGGCGATAACGATCTGGGGCATGCCTTCGTCGCCACCTCGCCTCACAAGGCTACAAGCATCGATGCCATTGACAAGATGGTCGACTACTTCGAGCTCAAGGCAAAGGAAGGCAGACAAGCCATGAAAAGGATCGCTTCGGAAAAAAAGAAACTCGAAGCGATAAACGCGCGTATCGAAAACGGAAAGATAATCGAGCAGAAGACCTGGAAATTCATAATGGAACTCAACTCATACAGCCATGACGTCATGAGCTCCACTGCTCTTTCAGACGGAAAGAGAAATCTTACATACAGACAGATGTTCCGCATGTGGGAGCACTACGCAGAAGCGTTCTCGGCTCTGGATATCACGGGAAAGAACCATTCGAGAGTCATGCTGCAGGGAACTCCTTCGATAGAGACCATCTGCGCGATGTACGCTCTGAACATGACAGGCGCGACGGTATCCCTTATACGCAATCAGGCAGGCGATCCTGTCAGACTGAGGGATCTGGCCGAAAGGGAGATGATCACGGACATCATTATCCCGGATATAGGGCTTACCCGCAGACAGCTCAGCATGCTGAAGAAGGAGCAGAAAGATCTCGGCATCAGGAACATTATCGTGATGCATATCCCTCGCTTCGGATGGACGGAGCCGCGCTGGGCGGAAAGAGACAGCATGGATAGATATATCGAGATCAAAAAGACGCCGGGCGTGCTGTTCATGGATGATCTGCTCAGGAAGTACGAAGCGACGCCGATATCCTACTCGGATGAACAGCCGGAAGACGCGTTCATCATCCATACATCAGGGACAACGACCGGAAAGCGCAAGTCCGTACCGGTCTCCGACAGGGGCCTCAACGAGACGGCAAGAAGGATGCTGGCAGATCCGCAGTTCGCAGAACTCAGGAACAATGCGTCGAGCTGTCTCTTCATGGAGCTTTCGATCGCGTATGTGATGTATGACATGCTGAATCTGCCGCTGGCATTCGGAGGCAGGGTCACCGTGCTGCCGTTTGCCGTTGACGACTCTATGAAGATAGCGGAATCTCTGCTGCATCACAAGCCGAACATAGTGTTCACCCTGCCGCCGTTCCTGAGAACGCTGATAGAAGTGCCGGCGCGTCCGAACCTGTCATTCGTTGAACTCGTATTCATAGGAGGCGGATACGTATCCCCGGAATCCAAAAAGCTGTTCGATAATTATCTGAAAGAATGCGGGACGGACACAAAGTGCACTATCGGTTACGGCAATTCCGAGGCAGGAGCCGCGGTCATACTGTCAACGCCTGACAGAGATGATGACTCCATCGGATATCCGCTGCCGGGAGTGAAAGTAAGGCTGTACGATGAGGAAAAGGAAGTGTACCTCGATCCTGCAGACGGGCCTTGCAGAGGTGTGCTGCATATCTGTTCGCCGTCGATCAGCTCCGGCCGCATAGGGAAAAACGTGCTGTTCGAGCTGACGGATATCGACGGAGAGAAATACCTGAATACATACGATCTTGTGGAAACAAGAGAGGACGGAGCGTTCTACTTTGTCGGCAGGATGAACAAATTCTTTGTCAATAACAGCGGCGTACGCTTCGATGCGGGACTTGTTGAAAGAGCGGTCTCGGCTCAGCCGGGAATCGAAGGCTGCGGGATAGCGCCAAGGTTCAGCAGGATGATACGCGATACTGTGCCGTCGATGTATGTACAGACATCGGAAAGAGGAAGGCGCGCGCGCGATACCGTCAGAAAAGCCCTCATCGCGGCATATGTCGACGATGACCTCTTCGGGGAGACATATCTTCCATTCGAAGTCACGATCACGGATGAGATACCGTATAACGACGGAGGAAAAGTCGATATCTACAAGATCACTACGGGAGGCGTCAGCGGACGCAAATACGGGATAGTACCGGTAACAGAAGACGGTGTGCTCAAAGATATAAAGCTCGAGGAATATAAGAGAGGCGAGTCTGACAAAAAGGCGATGCCGGAAGAACTGAAAAAACATGATGACAGATAGGGAGGTCGGAAATGTATAAGGGATTTTTCGAAGACATGGAATATGTCATGGGCCTTTTCTTCAAACCTTTTGAGGACTGCTGCGCAGATGAAGACGATAAAGACGAAGACGAGAAAATGAAATGCGGAATGGGATGCGATGACGCAGTCTGCTTCAGGGATGACGATGAGGATGAGAAGGAAGCGGATGACGGAAAAGCGTGCGACTTCGCTCCGTGCATGAAGAATAAAGAAGATGAAGACGAGCCTGAAAAAGAAAAGGAAGAAGGCAAGGGCGGAGGCAGCTGGCTGCTGGGCCCGGGTCCTATGCAGGATATCATGAAGTGCATGTTCGACGCATCTGATATCGATTATGACTACGAAGACTGACAGACCCGGCTGGGGCGAAAGGATATGCTTCGGCGCAGGAGGCATCGGCATGCGCCTCGTTCCTTCGGTTATGACCGGGTTCATGCTCATATACCTGACGAATGTCGCCTTCCTCGATGTGGCTGCATGTTCGGTGATCATCGCCGTCTCAAAGGTCTTCGACGGGATATCGGATATCGTCATAGGCAATATCATCGACAACACCGGATCGAAGCTCGGAAAGGCCAGATCGTGGCTGCTTCGCATGTGCCTGCCGCTTCTC
>CACYHM010000092.1 GCA_902774195.1 uncultured Eubacteriales bacterium | reverse complement strand
CTGTGCGTCCTGCTTACATCGGTATCCTATCTGCTTCTGGGTGTCACCGACTACACGAACGAGATAAGCTCCTACGAGCAGGCTGCCAACATGGGCACGATCACAGAGGCCCAGAAGCTGGCTTCCATCGATTCTGTCATTGCATCGGTCACGAGCCTGCAGAACCACGGCCTGCTGATGGTGATGTGCTTCATTCCTCTCATCATGATGATCGCAGCATATCTGCTGTACAAGAAGCATTACATACTGGACGAGGACGAATACGACCGCATCGTAGCCGAACTCGCGGCAAGGAACAAATGATCACCTTAAACCAGTGCACTGAAAAACGGCCGGAAACGGCCGTTTTTAAATATGATCATAAGCGTTTATGCATCCGTCACATCGCTGAACAGTGCTATGTTTCTTTTGAGAAGCGCCGTTGCGAGCAGTTCTCCGAGAACGAAGCAGCCTCCCACTTCTCCTATGAATATCTGCAGAGCCAGCAGCGGAATGACCGTATCCGTAAATCCGTAGCCGTAGTACAGTACGAACGGAACGATGATCGTGTTGGACAGTATCGCGGGGATGGGTACGAGCCACCTGTTGTGTCTCAGCTTGCAGCCCAGCCACGCTCCGATGAGAGTGGCGATACTGCCGAATACCACGTCCACCGCTATGCCTCCTCCGATGATGTTAGCGAGCAGACAGCCTATGAACAATCCCGGTACGGCCGCCGGTGTGAACAGCGGCATAATGCACAGAGCTTCAGCTATCCTCAGCTGAACGGGGCCGAAGGATATCGGGGCGAACACCACCGTGAGCGCGACATAAGCAGCTGCGATCACAGCCCCCTGAGTTATCCACCGGACATTTTGATCCTGGTTTTTCATATTATTCTTTTCTCCTTTGGTTTTCGTATTTTACGAGCAGGATATCGGACCCGAACTGCTCGGCCGGTCATTCTTCCGCAGACCGGCAAGCGCTATTGTACCACAGTTTACACCAATGTCAAAAAGTATTTCTTTGCTGCGTCAAAGTACAGCTCTTCTGCCCTCCTCATGGACTCTTCCGTACTCATGCCTGCGGGAGTTATTGTTACTGTCTCGCTGACCCCGCATCTGCGCAGATCTTCCAAGCCCTCGCCGAGGCTTCCGACTATCGCGGTGACCGGCACGCCTGCCTTCTGTGCTCTTATTGCCACACCCTGAATGGCCTTTCCGTCAAGGCTCTGGGAATCAGCCCTTCCCTCTCCCGTAATGACAAGATCCGCATCTTTTATCTTGCCGTCGAAGTCCGTAAGATCCAGCACCGCTTCGATGCCCGGTCTCAGCTTTGCTCCCAGAAGTGCGTGCAGGGCAGCCCCCAGACCTCCCGCAGCACCGGCTCCCCGGATATGATCGCAGTCGATGCCGGTGGTCTTTTCGAGTACGTTCCTGTAACTGACCATGCCGTTCTCAAGTATCTTAAGAGTTTCTTTGTCCGCACCCTTCTGAGGCCCGTATACGTAAGTCGCTCCGTTCCTGCCTGTCAGCGGATTGTTGACATCGCACATCGCCGTGAAGCAGCATTCCTTAAGACGCGGATCTGCTTCAGTGTCATCGATCGATGCGACGCTTCCGAGGCTGCAGCCCGACCCCGCCAGTTTATGGCCTTTTCCGTCCCTGAAGACGTAACCGAGGGCGCTCATGCAGCCCATGCCTCCGTCGTTTGTCGCGGAGCCGCCGATCGCAACAGTGATATTTCGCGCTCCTCTGTCCATCGCGTCTCTGATAAGCTCTCCCGTTCCGTACGATGTGGTGATCAGAGGATCCCTTTTTTCTTCAGGCACCAGAACAAGTCCCGATGTGGCGGCCATTTCTATGATCGCCCTGCCTTCCGGAAGCATACCGTATGAGGCTTCTGCAGAGTCCATCAGCGGGCCGTGGACCCTTGTACTGACCATGCTGCCGCCCGCCGCCTGAGTCACTGCAAAAGCCGTGCCCTCTCCGCCGTCGGCGACCGGTATTTTGATAACGCGGGCACCGGGCAGGACCTCTTTTGCCGCTCTTTCAACGAGCTCGGCTGTCCTCATGCTTGTGAGGCTTCCCTTGAACGAATCGCTTGCACAGACTATCTTCATTTATTTACCACATTTACCGGCTTTCCTTCCGTCCATGCGCGGATATTATCTGCCGTGATGTCCATTATCCTCTGGCGGGCTTCTTTCGCCGCCCAGGATATGTGAGGAGTGATTATGATATTCTTTGCGGTAAGCAGCGGGCTGTCGGCGTTTATCGGCTCGGTGGACACCACATCCACGGCCGCTGCGTAGATCTTTCCGCTTTCAAGAGCATCCGCAAGGTCCTGCTCGTCAACAAGAGGCCCCCTGCTGTTGTTTATCAGTATGACGCCGTCCTTCATCTTTGCGATGTTCTCACTGCGGATGATCCTCTCCGTATCCGGGAAGAGCGGGCAGTGCAGGAATATCACATCAGAACGCGCGAACAGATCGTCGAGATCAGTGTATTCGGCGACCGAAGCGCCTGCCTCGGATCTGAAAGAGTCATACGCGATCACCTTCATCTCAAGAGCGTTCAGTATCTTTGCAGTCGCCTGCCCGATGCGTCCGAGTCCGATTATGCCCGCAGTCTTGCCCGCGAGTTCTATCATCGGGTAATCCCAGAAGCACCAGTCGATGTTGTTCTGCCACCTTCCGGCCCTGACCTCCCTGTCGTGATGTCCGAAGTGAGAGCATATCTCCATCAGGAGCCCCACCGCGTACTGGCTCACTATATGGGTCCCGTATGTAGGCACGTTTACTACATCTATGCCTTTGCTCCGCGCGTACGCGACGTCGACGATATTATACCCGGTCGCAAGTATGAATACCGCCTTGAGTCCGGGGCATTTATCCATGGTCGCGGCGCTTAAAGGCGTTTTGTTGACGACGGCTATATCGGCATCACCTATCCTCTCGGCGATAAGATCCGACTCCTCATACGAGGTGCGGTCATAGACCGTCAGCTCCCCGAATTTTTCTAATTTATCCCAGCTGAGGTCGCCCGGGTTCTCGGTATATCCGTCGAGAACCACAATCTTATGCTTTTGCATCGATCCTTCTCCTTTTCAAAAGGCGGCAGAGCATAACCCTGCCGCCCGTAGTTTCACATAACAGTGATCTTATTCTTCGCCGTCCTCGTCGATATCTTCCCCGAGGTCTTTGAGGATTTCTCTTGCCTTTGTGCAGGCCGGGCAGTCGCAGTATTTCTTGCCTTCTGCCTTGAGAGCTTCTGCGTGAGCCTTGATCTGCTCTGCCGCCTCTTCACCGATGTCCTCTCTTACCTTAGGATCGCTGAAGTGTTCGATGGTCTCGTTGACCGTAGCCACGCCCTCTTTGAGCTTTGCGACAAGCTCGCTCTCCGTGACCTTGCTGATAGCAGGAGTTGCTTTATCCTTGAGCTCGTCTAGCTTAGGCGCTGCCTTATCCTTGAGATCGCTGATCACAGGAGCCGCCTTGTCGGCAAATTTCTCAGCGCCTTCAGTGAATTTCTCTCCTGCCGCGTCCATCTTCTCGTTGAACTTTATCGAAGCGTCCGAGAACGATTCGGCAGCGTCGTTCAGTTTGTCCCATGCCTTGCCGGCTTTTTCCTTCACATCATACTTCTCGTCAGCTTCCGCAAGCCACTTCTCGGCTGCGTCCCTGAGCGGCGCATATACATGACCGTCAAGAAGATCCTTTACCTTATCTACTGTTTTCTTATCTGCCATGTTATTTCCTCCTGATCTTTGCTCATATATCCAATCAGATCTGTTTATACAGCTTGAGTAGATTATAGCATATGTCACCGGCCGGTGCGCGAAATTTGTACCGTATCAGTATATCAGCGTCTTGTCTCCGGACGGCGGCACCGCCACCTTGTGCACCACGCCTTTTCTGTCGGTCAGAGCCGACGCGGATACAGGATGCTCGGTCACCATGAGAGGGATACCTCTCCCGTCGGAGATCCCGGTCTCGTGCGAAGGCATATACAGCTCTGCCCCTAGCTCCTCATACGCAAGTTCTGCCTGCCTGTTGTATACGTTCAGCCCGTAGTCTCCGTATACCTTCACTCCCGCCTCGCTGAACCTTTCGATCCAGCCGGTGTTGCCTATCAGTATGCCGGTATCCCTGCAGGCCTCCGCTATATCGCCGAATCTGCTTTTGATGAAAGCATCGAGATTTCCCCTGGATATGTTCAGTATGTAAGGGAGAACTCCCTCAGGCAGTTCTCCGCCCTCATCGCGGATCTTCATGAATTCTTCGACCGGGACAGGTTGTCTGCCGCTCTTTTTCAGCCTTCTTTCCATTGCCGCTGTATCGAGAACAGAAGTCCCGAGTCCTTCGACCTCCTTCACCTCTTCTATCCTCTCCCTCGAAAGCTTCGGGCTCCTGCCGGATACTGCGGAGCTCAGCCTCTTTTCGAGCAGTTCGTCCGCTGCTTCCCTTCTCATCCTGTTGACAACGGAAAGAGGCATCATTATGCCCTCATCCATCTGTATATCTATGCCCGTGAGACCCGGATCATAAACCGTGTCCCCGAGCCTCCTCAGACTGTTCTCTACCCTTTCAGGATCTGTAGCAGCCTTTTCGGCGCGCTCTATCCTGTGATCGGCGACCGTCTCGACGCTGCAGTCCGCCCTGACATCGGTCATCACCAGCACTGGGAACTGACCCTCCCTGGCGGTGAACTGAATGGTGGCAGGCAGCTTCCTTTCCGGCGCATCAAGGGCCTTGTCCATAAGCTTCCTGTCGGTCACCTTGAATGCCAGATCGCCCGTCATGACGCCTCTGTCGAAGTCCCCGGCCAGGATGCAGCCGTCGCCCAGATCCTTTATATAAGTACAGACATTGCCTACAGGCGAATTAACGAGATAGTCCCTGTCTTCGCTCCGGAACTCTAATCCGTCGCTGTTTTCTATCCCTATGCCGAGTTCTTTCGCGGAGCTGTCGAG
>CACYHM010000091.1 GCA_902774195.1 uncultured Eubacteriales bacterium | reverse complement strand
GGGCTCAGCTTGCGGCACTGTCCGACAGCCAGCTTCCCGATCTCGAGATTGCCGAGTCCCGTGCGGCAGAGTTCGAGCACCGGATGCCCTATCGCCTTGAACATGCGTCTGACCTGCCGGTTCTTGCCTTCATGGATCACTATCTCTGCAAGGGTCGAATTCCGGTCATGCCTGATGAGATGCACCTCGGCAGGCGATGTCACGAAGCCACCGATGTCCACACCGTTCTCCAGCTTCGCTGCCTCGGCCCTTGTCACGATGCCCTGTGCCCTCACGAGATATCTCTTGTTGAATCCGTGCGAAGGGTGCATCAGCTTGTTGGAAAGTTCTCCGTCATTGGTGAGTATGAGAAGACCCGAAGTATTGAGATCGAGCCTGCCCACCGGGAACACCCTTATGCTGTCGGGCACGAGCTCGGTCACCAGAGGCCTCCCTTCTTTATCGGCCGTCGATGTCCCATATCCCGCCGGCTTGTTCAGGAGGTAATACACCTTCTTCGATTCGGGCTCTATACGTTTTCCGTTGACTTCGATGATATCGCCGTCCTGCACATGGTATCCCATGGTCCTGAGGACTTCACCGTTGACCTTCACTCTTCCCTTTTCTATGAGTTCATCGGCCGCACGCCTGCTGCAGACGCCGGCCGACGCAATATACTGGTTGATCCGCATCTTTATTCTTCTTTCCCTGTTTCACCGGCAGGATCTTCGCTCTCAGCATCCGCATCCCCGGCCTCAAAATCCATGGACATCTGCCCGTATCCTTCACCTTCGCGCTCGCGCCTCATCTCTTCGTACTCAGGCACCTCCGGAAGGTCCTTCAGCGACGCGAAGCCGAACTTCTTGAGAAATTCCTTTGTTGTCGCGTAGATGAGAGGTCTGCCGACTCCCTCGGATCTTCCCCTGATCTCGATGAGTCCCTTGTCCATCAGGCCGTCGATGACCCTCTCGCTCTTTATACCCCTGATCGAATCGATCTCTGACCTTGTGACAGGCTGGCGGTAGGCTATTATGGCGAGGACCTCAAGAGCCGCCTGGGATAGTCTCCTGACCCTGACAGGCGTGCAGAGCTTCTTTACGAAGAGCTCGTTCTCTACAAATGTTACGTAGCCGAAAGCATCGTCCACCTCTCTTATCCTTATGCCTCGGCCCTCCTGCTCATACTCTTCCATGAGTTCTTTGAAGAGCTCCCTGACTTCCCTCCTGTCGGCCTCGAGCACCTCGGCCGCGTCCTTCACTTCCAAAGGCTCGCCCCACATGAACATCATGGTCTCGAGCGCGGATTTCATCGTTTTCTTACTGTACATCTGAAGCCTCCGTTCCGGTATCGTGATCGTCTTCGAAATCATCTTCGAATCCGTCGTCAAATTCGTCATCGCTGTATTCTATGACGCCTGCCGCCTCAGCGTCGGCCTGCGCCGCCAGTATCTCCGGATCCTTTCTGACTACCGTGATCTCTCCGAAGTTCTCCGTCTGCTCCGCGTCATACTCCATGTTCTTGATCATCGAGAGCAGCGACATGAACGAGAGAGTTATGTCATATCTGTCCGGCTCTTCAGGCAATAGTTCCGTGAAGGATACCCCCGCTACATCCGGAGTCAGTTTCTCTGCGAGCAGCACGCTCATGTCCCTGATGCGCGCCTCTATCGATTCCTTCCTCCGGCGCACCCTCTGGTAGCGCTTCGATACTTCCTCGACCTTCTTCTTTCGCGTCAGGAAGAGTATGAAGGCGTTCACGAGCTGCTCGTCGCTCGCCTTCAGTATCTCGTCCGGATCCTCCATGTACTGCGACATATCCTCGGCAGGTTTTTCGTAGATCGCGAGGTTGTACTCCTCGGCCGCCTGCAGGAATTCGGCAGCCTTCTTTGTGCGCATGTATTCGAGCAGCCTTCCCTGGAGTTCGAGCCTCGGATCTTCGATGATCTCGAGTTCGCCCTCTTCATTCATCCTCGGAAGCAGCATGTGCGACTTGAGCCTTATGAGGACAGCCGCGAGCACTATGAACTCCGTATCCACTTCGATGTTGAGCTCGTCCATCTCTTTGAGGTAGTCGATGTACTGCTCCGTTATCTCGGCGACCTTGATATCGTAGATATCCATCCTGGCGTTCTCCAGGAGGTATACGAGCAGGTCGAACGGACCCTCGAATTTATCTATCCTGACTTTGTACAAGTTATATTCCCTTTCGTTCTATAATAATATTCTGATAATTATAACAATATTTCTGGCCAGGGGGTCTGACCCCTTGGCCTGCTGTTCTCCGGTCAGAAATATATCTCTTTGAGATACAGTCCCTGCGGCGGAGCTGTGAAGCCTGCTTTCGCGCGGTCGCGGCTCTCTATGGCCTCCGCAACGCTCTCCGGTGTCCTGCGGCCGTCCCCGGCCTCGACCAGCGTCCCGGCGATTATCCTCACCATGTTGTACAGGAAGCCGTCGCCAGTTATCTCTATGATGACCGACTTGTCCCCTTCGTATATATCGAGCGCCGACACCGTTCTCACGGTCGATTCCCTCGGCGTACCGCCCGCCTTCTCGAAGCACGTGAAGTCGTGCGTGCCGGTTATGTATGACGCGGCCTCTCTCATCTTGTCTGCATCGAGTTCATACGCTCCAGAGTACTGATAGGCGCGGTTTCTTATGAATATATCGCCCGTCCTGTCTATGACATATATGTACGTCTTGCCTTTGCACGAATACCTGGCGTGGAAGTCATCGTCCATGACCTCAGCCGAGAGTATCCGGATGTCTCCGGGCGCTCCGCATCTGCCCGCTCCTCCGGCTCCGAATCTTCTGTTCATGACCTCGGGAAGCTTCTCCACAGGCATCGGAGAGTTCCACTCGAAGCTCGCGCACTGTCCGAGAGCGTGCACCCCCGCATCCGTACGGCTCGTCCCGTGTATGTGGACGTCCTCGCCCGCGATGTATTTGAGCACATGCTCTATCTCGCCCTGTACGGTCCTGACTTCAGGCTGTATCTGCCAGCCCGAAAAGTTCGTTCCGTCATATTCTATTTTTATCAGTACATTCTTTCCCATCTACAGTTCCAGAACCAGAAGGTCTCCTATATTCCACAGGAAGAGGAAGTATACCGTCGTCGCGGCGCATGCGGCCGGCATCATCGCGTTCCTGTCCTTTATGCTGCTCCTGCGGCCGGCTATGAGCACCGCAGAGTACGCGGCGAAGAGCAGTGTCGTCAGAATGAATATCATCACGACGCCGGTCCTTCCGGTCACAAGGCCGATACAGCCGAAGAATTTTATATCCGCTCCGCCTATGGAGCCAGCACCGAAGAGAAGGTTCCCGAGGAGCAGTATCGTCAGGGATATGCCAAGACCCAGAGCTGCGCCCGCGGCCGGCTCCCACCACTTCTCGTGAAAGTCCACGAATGCAGCTGCGGATATAGCCAGCATTATGCAGAACTGGTCAGGCACCACCTTGTAGAGCTGGTCGGATATGGCCATCAGAAGGACGATGAACAGCACGCAGAGCGCCGGGATCTCGAAAGAAAGGCCGGAGCCTCTTATCGCCATATATATCCCGCATATCGCGAAATATCCCGTAAAGGCGTACTTCCACGGCGTGCTCGGCAGCCTCTGCCTTCCCATGCTGTCGGCTTCGAGCAGCTTAGGCGGCAGGACCTTTCTCTCCTCGTCGAAACGGCCGGCTGCTATGTCCTCTTCAGTATAGTCCTCGAACCACCTCGCCGGGACCCTGTTGAACAGAACAACGCTGCCGTTCCCGAAGATCACAGCGAGGACGACAGCGACGGTTATTCGTATGAGCAGAGCGACACTGAATTCCACTTTTATCCTTCGGAAGGCTTCGCTTCGCTGCTGCCGTCTTCCGCTTCGTATACAGAGTCCATAGGAACGACGCCGTACGTCTCCCGGTACTCTCCGAGGCAGTGATCAAAGAACAGCCTCAGATCCTCGAATACAGTCTCGCGGTCTGTCTCGTTCAGTATCTCGTGCCTGTCGTCTTCGTAAAGACGGATATCCACCGCACACGGCGAATTCTCGACGTATACCTGATATGCCTTTCTGACGCCCTCGCCCCAGTTGCCGACAGGGTCCTCGGCGCCGGATGTAAGGAGAAGAGGCATGCCCGCAGGCAGGTTCTTCATCCTTTTTACATCGTGAGCTTTCTGCATTCCCGCGAACATGTGGAAATACGCATTAGGCGTGAAACGGAACTGGTTCCACGGATTGGCGATATACTTGTCCACTATGTCGTTGTCCTTCGTTAGCCAGTCGGAAATGGTCCTGGCGTCAGGGATCTTTTTCAGGTACTGGCCGAAGCTGATGGCATCGATAAGTCTGGCGTCTCTGCCGGTCTTTTTTGTTCCCATCAGTCTCGCCAGAGTCTTGCCCATCATGAGCACCGCGTTCGGCTGCCAGCCCGTTCCCATCACGACCACGCCCGAAAGTCCTTTCGAATAATCGCAGCTTCCGCCCGGCTCCGTTATATACTGTCTGACGAGGAAGGATCCCATGCTGTGGCCGAGCATCAGATACTTGAGATCCGGGTATTTCTCCTGCATCATGGACCTCAGCTTGTGTATGTCCGCGATGACGCAGGCATTGCCGTTCTCGCCGAAGTAGCCGTGATACTCATCAGAGATGACGGACTCGCCGTGCCCCAGATGGTCCTCTCCGCATACTACGAAATCGTGCTCGGTCAGGAACCTGGCGAACTCATCATATCTGTCGATGAATTCGACCATACCGTGGATTATCTGAACGATGCCGGCAGGCTTTCCGTCAGGCTCCCAGCTGATCGCATGTATCCTTGTCTTCCCGTCGGACGACGGATAATAGAAATCTTTCTTTACCATATTATGTCCCTCGTCATTGATGTATCAGCAATAATCTGATCATTACGGCAATACTGTCACGTTTATTATACATTATTTCACGCAGTGAAAAACACCCCGCGCAGTGAACTGTGCCGGGTGTCTCTGACTTGCAGCTG
>CACYHM010000090.1 GCA_902774195.1 uncultured Eubacteriales bacterium | reverse complement strand
GCATAACCGCATCGAGGATACACGACCTCGGCGAAAGGACGCCTCTTTATGTTCTGGAACTGGCGGGCTACGACAGGGACACGGTGAGAGAAAAGATCACCGCCGCATACAGGGAGTCCATAGTCAATGCTGTCAATTCGGCGCTGAGGCGCATCAATGTCGCCCAGGTCGTAGAGGACAAGATAAATTCGATGTCGGTCGGAGAGCTTGAGAAGGGCGTCATGCAGGTCATGAAGACCGAGCTCAATATGATAGTCAATCTCGGCGCCCTCATAGGGCTGGTGATTGGCAGCATAAACATTTTCATTTAGAACGCAGACCTTTGGAAAACTACGTAATTTTCGAACATGTCAGGAAAGTCTATCATGCGGGCGAAGTCGACATCGAGGCTCTCGCGGACGCCAGCTTTACTGTGGCAAAAGGCGAGCTCGCCGTGGTCGTCGGCGAATCCGGAGCTGGCAAGACGACTCTTCTGAACATACTCGGCGGCATGGATACCCTCACGGGAGGGAGGGTGATACTCGACGGAAGAGAGATAAGCAGCCTCAGCCGGCGCGAGCTCACCGACTACCGCCGTTTCGAGATCGGCTTCGTGTTCCAGTTCTACAATCTGGTGCAGAACCTGACGGCTCTCGAGAACGTATCGCTTGCAACGCAGATATGCCCGGATCCTCTCGATCCGGTAGAGACGCTGAAGGCTGTGGGACTGGAGAACAGGATGAACAACTTCCCGGGCCAGCTTTCCGGGGGAGAGCAGCAGAGGGTGGCTATAGCACGCGCGCTTGCCAAGAACCCGAAGCTTCTTCTTTGCGATGAGCCTACAGGCGCCCTCGACTACAATACGGGCAAAGCCATACTGCAGCTGCTGCAGGATCAGGCCAGAAGATCCGGGACTACGGTGGTCATCATCACTCACAACAGAGCCATCACTCCGATGGCCGACAGGGTCATAAAGGTAAGAAGCGGAAGAGTGACCGAAGTGGTCAGAAACAGCGCTCCGGTGCCGGTCAGCAGGATAGAATGGTAAAGTCCACATTAAGGGAAATCAGGACCTCACTCACAAGATATCTCGCGATTTTTGCGATCGTGGCTCTTGGGGTGGGGTTTTTCAGCGGCCTGAAGATCTGCAGGGACTGCATGGTAAAGACAGCTTCGGATTATCTGAACGATAAGCACTACTACGACTACCAGATAAATTCTTCGTACGGGATAGATGACGGGAGCATAAGAATAGCGGAGGGATGGGACGGAGTCACCGCGGCCGAGGGCTCGATCAGAAAGGACGTCCTCGTGGAGACCGGAAGCGGCGACCAGAAGGCGCTCAGAGCCATATCCATGCCGGAAAACATTAACGAACTCGATCTCGTGAAGGGCAGGTTCCCTCAGAACAGCAGCGAGTGCGTGATAGACGCTAACAACATGACCGGATCCGGCTTCAGCATCGGTGATGTCATCACCTTAGCTGATGGCAACGACGAAGACAGGCTGAAGGATTTCAGAGTCCGCGAATTCACTATCGTGGGCAGCGTGAACACCCCTATCTATATGGATTACCAGCGCGGATCCACCGATGTAGGAAACGGCAGCCTCAGCGCGTTCTTCTTCGTAGAGAAGGACGCCTTCGACACCGACTATTACACCGACATGTACGTAAAGATCGGGAAGACGGGTGAATACTTCAGAAGCGATGTCGAGGATGCCATCTCCGATGTCCTCGAAGAGAACAAGGCAAGCGCCGAAGAGCTTTCCGAGACCGTGACGGCCGCAAGGCGCGAAGAGCTGCAGAACGAGGCGCTCGAGGAGCTCGACGAAAAGACTAAGGAGTATGAGGACGGGGTCGCTGAATACGAAGAGAACAAGGCGATGGCTGAGTCCGAATTCGCCAAAGCCGAAAACGAGATAGCGAACGGCCAGCAGCTGATCGACAGCAACCTCGCGAAGGCGGAGGGAGGAAGGCTTGAGGCCCTGGATGCAATAAAGGGACTCAACGCAAAGATGAACGAGGTCAACGGGGCGATCGAAAGGCTGAATGCC
Source organism: uncultured Eubacteriales bacterium (assembly GCA_902774195.1). The sequence goes on along the minus strand of CACYHM010000090.1, from coordinate 3,018 downwards.
GAAAAACAGAAGGCGGGAGCCGGCCTTGCGCAGGCCGGTGAGATCGCTGTGCAGCTTGTGCAGGCAAAGGCCGGGGTAGAAGAACAGACTGCAAAGCTCAGGCAGATGTCCGAAGAGGTCTCTGTTCAGATCGCGAGGCTCGAAGAACAGATAAGTCTTATCGGGGAGCAGATCGCCGGTATCGAGACGCAGATCGGAGAACTCGGTGCGCAGATATCCGTGCTCAGGGAGCAGATAGCCGAACTCCGGCGCGAAGAGGAAGCCGAAGAGGATCCCGTTCGCAAAGAGGAGCTGAGAAAGCAGATCGCGGCACTCGAAGAAGAGACCGCCGGCCTCGAAAAACAGATCGAAGAGCTTGCGGCTCAGAAGGCAGGACTCGAGGCTCAGCTGACGGAACTTAAGGGAATGGCGGAGCAGGCAGCCGCTCAGAAGGCGGAACTCGAAAAGCAGATAGAGATGCTCGGGGAACAGGCCGCTGTGCTCGATGAGCAGATCCGCGGAGTCGATGCAGAGATACAGAAGATAAAAGAAGGCATAGCTGTCATAGACATGAACCTTGCCGCGGCAGAGAACGGGAAGTCTCAGATCGAAGGAGGTCTGGTACAGGCGGACAAGGGCCTGAAGCAGGCGGAGGACGGCATAGCGAGGCTTGCCGAAGAGCAGGAAAAGCTGGATGCCGGCAGGGCGGAACTCGCCAGCCAGAGACAGGAGGCGGAAGCCAGGTTCCGCGAAGCGGCTCAGCAGCTCGAGGAAGTGAGCGAAGTCCTGAAGGAAGCCCGGCAGAAGATAGACGACATGGCCGAAGGCGAATCATACGCCGTGCCCGCGACGAAGAACATGGGGTATTCTTCGTTCAACAGCAACTCTGACATCGTCAGCAGGGTAGCTGTGGTCTTCCCGGTGTTCTTCTTCCTTATCGCGGCTCTCGTGTGCATGACAACGATGACGCGCATGATAGACGAGCAGAGGAGCCAGGTCGGAGTCCTCAAGGCGCTCGGCTACAGCGATATGGCTATAGCGGGCAAGTACCTGTTCTACTCCGGAAGCGCGGCATTCCTGGGAGCAGTCGTCGGTTTCTTTGCCGGCTGCAGGATCTTCCCGATGGTCATATGGAAGGCGTACGGCATGATGTACGGCTTTTCGGATGATGTCGCATATGTGATAGACGTGAAGCTCGGACTCCTTTCGCTCGCGGCTGCACTGATCTGCTCGATGGGGGCGACCTGGGCGGCGATATCCGCTGACTTCAAAGTGGCCCCGGCTGAACTGATAAGACCGAAGAATCCTCCTGCAGGAAGGCGCATACTGATGGAGTACATCACGCCTCTGTGGAACAGGATATCCTTCCTCTATAAGGTGTCCATCAGGAACATCTTCAGGGACAGAAAGCGCTTCCTTATGATGGTGATCGGCATCAGCGGCTGCACGGCGCTTCTTATCGCCGGAGCCGGCATCGGCACCACGGTGTCAAGGATCGCCGACAACCAGTTCGAAGAGATCTCGAAGTACGATTACACGGTGATGTTCAGCAAGGACATGGACGCTGATGCGCAGAAGGATTTCGAAAAGACCCTTTCGGAAACAGGAGAGCCTGCCGATGTCATGTTCATGCACCAGGGAGAGGTGAGCATAGAGACAGGCGCGGACGACGCGGATGTGACATGCGTAGCTGCACCGGCTGAGGACTTCGGGAATTTCGTAGACCTTCACAGCGGCGATGAGCCGATAGCCTTCCCGGCCGCCGGCGAAGTCGTGATAGTAAAGAGACTTATGCGCGACTACGGCATACAGGCGGGCGACGAGATAGTCATAAAGGACGGCTGGAAGAAGATGAAGGTCAGGGTGTCCGCCGTCGCAGATAACTATATAAACGACATGATATACATGAGCCCTGAGACCTACGAGCAGGGATTCGGCGAAAAGGCCGGGATAAAGGCGGCCTATGTGAAGCTGGGCGAAGGCGCGGACGAAGATGCGGTCAGAGCTTCAGCGACAGCTGCGGCAGGCAGCGACGATGTGGCCGCGGTCCAGCTCTCGCAGGATGTCCGCGACAATGTCAACAATATGATGAAGAGCCTGGATGCGGTGACGATAGTGATAATCCTTTCGGCGGCGCTGCTGGCCTTCATAGTGATATATAATCTGACGAACATAAACATCACTGAAAGGACGCGCGAGATAGCGACCATCAAGGTGCTCGGATTCAGGCCGCTTGAAGTGAGCACGTACGTGTTCAGAGAGATCCTGTTCATGACGGCGGTCGCGGTCATCGTGGGCGTGCCTCTGGGGCGGATGCTGCTCAACTTCGCAATAGACAACATAGTCGTAAAGATGCTCTGCTTCGAGACGAAGGTGAGCGGGGGAGACATCGCCGAAGCGGTCATCCTTACTTTCGTGTTCGCCATCCTTGTGGGCCTGGCGATGCAGAAGAGGCTCAGGGACGTCTCCATGACTGAATCGCTCAAGTCGGTCGAATAAAAAAACATCTTGTAGCAGTGCACCGCCGGGTCTATAATGCTGTTATTGTGCCGGAAGAATCGGACGGTCCCGGCGGGACCGGGACGGCACTGGGTTTTCTGAAAAGGAGATTTATACAATGAGGATAATAATTCTCGGTGCGGGCAAGCTGGGACTGCGCCTGGTCGAAGCCCTTCTGGACGGTGACTACGACGTTACGCTTGTCGACAACAATGAAGAGAAGCTCAGCCGCCTGGCTCAGCAGTACGATGTGATGACCGTGACGGGCGACGCCAAGACGGTCGAGACACTGCGCGAGGTGGGAGTGGACGAAGCCGACTTCCTTCTGAGCAGCACGACATCCGACGACACCAATATCCTGGCGGCGTCTTTCGCGAAGGCTCTCGGATGCAAGTACGTTGCGGCCAGGGTAAGGGACCCGGAGCACATGAACCAGCTCGAGTTCATACGCGAACACTGCAACATAGACATGATAATCAACCCGGATCTTCTGATAACCGGCGAGATCTACAGGTACCTGATAGACAAGTACACTCTTTC
>CACYHM010000089.1 GCA_902774195.1 uncultured Eubacteriales bacterium | reverse complement strand
ACGACTATGACATCGGGCTTTACAGGTATCTCGTCGAGTTTTTCCTTCACATCACCGCAGATGTAATGACAGTTAGTGATACCGTTTAGTTCCGTGTTGTATCGCGCGGCTGAGATCGAGTCCTCAACGATGTCTATGCCGTACACGTCTTTTGCCTTTGAGGCCATCAGCTGGGATATCGTTCCCGTGCCGCAGTACATGTCATATACCGTCTTTCCGGATACGTCCGGGACAACCTCAAGAACATCGCTGTACAGCCTCTCGACTGCATCGATATTGGTCTGGAAGAACGCGAATGCGTTCACCTTGAACTTCAGGCCGAGTATCTCTTCGTTGTACCAGTCTCTGCCGTAAAGGATCTTGTGGGATTCGTCTATCACGGCATCGGCGACTGAATCGTTGAATGTCCTCATTATGCCGACGATCTCCATATCCGTATCAAGAACGGCGAGCATGTCTCTGAATCCTTCCTCATCGAAATGTCCGGACAGTTCTCCGTCGCTTGCCGTGACGATGTTTATCAGCAGCTCCCTTGTCCTTACGCCGCACCTTACAACGAGGTTCCGCAGAAGTCCTTCGTGTGTCTTGCGGTGATAAGGCCTGTATCCCTTTTCGCGGCAGAAATCAAGCGCAGCTCTCAGCACCCTGTTGAAATCCGGGGGAACGAGCTGGCACTCATCCGTCGTCATGATGGACATCCATCGGCCCCTGTAGTGCATCCCGAGCTCGAGCTCGCCGCCCTTCTCGAGATCGCCGAATGTGTATTCCATCTTGTTCCTGTACGAAAAGCACGAAAGAGCCGGTTCCATCCCGAGGTAGACCGACTCATCGATATCGTGTGCCCCAAGCAGCCTTCTGACGGCCTTGTCCTTCTGTCTCAGCTGCTCATCATAAGGCACACCCTGGTATATGCATCCGCCGCAGTGCTCCGATGCCGGGCAGATATTACTGTTCAGCGCTGCCGTAGTATTTTCCATAAAACTCCTTTTTGAACTCCGTGAACCTGTCCTCCTCTATCGACTTTCTTATGTCCTCTGACAGTTTTGACAGGAATCTCAGATTGTGCTCCGACAGCAGCATGGCCGACATGGTCTCTCCTGCCTTGAACAGATGTCTGAGATATGCCCTGCTGTAATGCCTGCAGGTATAGCAGTCGCATTCCGGGTCGAGCGGCCCGAAGTCTCTTTCGTATTTTGCATTCTTTATGTTGACCCTGCCGCGGCTTGTCGTAGCCATGCCGTGCCTTGCTATGCGTGTAGGCTCGACGCAGTCGAACATGTCGACGCCGCGCTCAACGGCCTCGAGAATGTAATCCGGAGTACCTATGCCCATGACATAGCGTGGTTTGTCATAAGGCAGCAGGTCGGGAGCGTAATCGAGCACTCCTGTGTACTGCTCTTTTGTCTCTCCGACAGATATTCCTCCGACGGCATAACCCGGAAGATCGAACTTCACTATCTCGCGGGCGCTCTCTTCCCTGAGATCTCTGAAAAAACCGCCCTGCATTATGCCGAAGAGAGCCTGCCTTTCAGGGAATTTATGCGCTTCTATGCAGCGCTCGAGCCATCTGGTGGTCCTTGCCTGCGACTTCGCTATGTAGTCATAGGAGGCATCGGGAGGAGCGCATTCGTCGAATCCCATTATGATATCCGAGCCGAGATCGTTCTGCACTTCCATGGACTTCTCGGGACTCAGCATGTGCCTGCTCCCGTCTATGTGCGAAGAGAACAAAGCACCCTCTTCTGTGATCTTTCTCATGTGCCCGAGACTGAATACCTGAAAGCCCCCGCAATCGGTCAGTATCGGCCGGTGCCAGTTCATGAACTCATGAAGGCCTCCCGCCTCTCTTACTATATCCGAGCCGGGTCTAAGCATCAGATGATAGGTATTTGCCAGTATGATCTGGGCTCCTGTAGCCTCGACAGATTCAGGCTTCATGGCCTTGACAGTCGCCTGTGTCCCCACCGGCATGAATACCGGTGTCTCGACGGTGCCGTGAGGGGTCTTCATGCGGCCTCTTCTTGCCTTAGTGCCGCTGTCCTGATGCAGTACTTCAAATTCAAGCGCTTTTCCCATAAATGTTCCTTTTAGATTATCAGCATGGCATCGCCGTAGCTGAAGAAGCGGTAGCGTTCCTTCACAGCCTCGGCATATGCCTCGAGTATCTTCTCTCTGTCATACAGAGCCGATATGAGCATCAGAAGAGTCGACTTCGGAAGGTGGAAGTTCGTGATCAGAGAATCCACTATCCTGAACTCATATCCCGGGTAAATGAATATCCCCGTGGACGTCTCTCCGGATTTTACATGTCCGTTTTCGCTCATGCTTTCGAGCGTGCGTGTCGATGTGGTGCCGACAGAGATGATGCGTCCTCCCCTGTCGATCGTATCGTTTATGACAGCCGCGTTCTCTTCGTCTATAGAGCATTCCTCGAAATGCATCTTATGTTCTTCAATGACATCGACCTTCACGGGCCTGAAGGTGCCTATGCCTACATGCAGTGTGACGTATGCGATCCTCACGCCCTTTTCTTCAGCCTGTTTCAGCAGCTCTTTTGTAAAATGGAGCCCTGCTGTCGGGGCAGCTACAGATCCGTCTATGCGGCTGTATACAGTCTGGTACATCTCCCTGTCGCCTTCTTCGGCCGGTCTGGTTATGTACGGAGGCAGCGGCATGGATCCGATCTCTTCGAGTCTTTCCATGAATATGCCGTCGTATTCGAATTCGATGAGGCGCGTGCCGTTGTCTGCATCATGGATGCCGAGAATATGCGCGCAGAAATCCTTTTCGATGCCGTTGACGAGTGTATATCCGCACTCCGGCGCTTCGCTTCCCGCAGGTACGGTCTCCGTTCTGCCGGCGAGTCTCACCGTATCGCCTTCATGGAGCCTCTTTCCGGGTCTCACCATGCATTCCCATCTATCGCCTTCGATGCGCTTTATCAGGAGAAGTTCTATGTGGGCTCCGGTGCCTTCCTTTATGCCGTGCATCCTGGCGGGTATGACCCTTGAATCATTGAGGACCAGGCAGTCACCCGGGTTTACATAATCCAGGATATCGTAAAAGTGACGGTGTTCGACCGTCCCTTTTGCTCTGTCAAGCACCATGAGCCTGCAGCTGTCTCTTTTGGCTGCCGGTGTCTGAGCTATGAGTTCTTCCGGCAGTTCGTAATCAAATTCTTCTATTCGCATACGCTATTCGATATCCAGTCTGAGCTGTTCGGAGTCAGGTTCGCTGTACAGCCCGAGAAGTCCCATGTGTTCGTAGGCCGCCTTCGATGCTACTCTGCCCTTCTGAGTGCGGTACAAAAGGCCGGCCTGTATCAGGTAAGGCTCGTTTGCGTCTTCTATGGTGACGCGTTCTTCTCCTATTGCGGACGCTATGGTCTCTATGCCTACAGGTCCTCCGTTGAAGCTCTTTATTACGGTCGACAATATGTCTCTGTCAAGCTTTTCGAGTCCGAGATCGTCTACTCCGAGTGCATTGAGAGCCTTCATAGTTATCTCTTTGTCTACCGAGCCGTCGGAAATAACCGCTGAAAAGTCTCTTACCCTCTTGAGCAGGCGGTTTCCGATCCTCGGTGTGCCTCTTGAGCGCCTCGCTATGAGTTCCAGTGATTCATCGTCGATCGGAGTATCGAGCACATTGGCTGTACGCCTCAGTATCTCTCTGATCTCTTCAGGTGTATAGAATTCGAACTTCTCTACGATGCCGAACCTGTCTCTGAGCGGACCTGAAAGAGAACCTGCACGTGTAGTGGCGCCAATGAGGGTGAATTTCGCTATGTCTATCCTCAGCGACCTTGCAGCAGGGCCCTTTCCGATTATTATGTCCAGAGCGTAGTCTTCCATCGCGGAGTACAGGACCTCTTCTACAGAGCGGTTGAGCCTGTGTATCTCATCGATGAAGAGAACGTCATTGTCGTTCAGATTGGTAAGTATGGCTGCAAGATCCCCGGCTCTGCCGATGGCCGGCCCCGAAGATATCTTTATATCCACTCCGAGCTCATTGGCTATTATGCCGGCCAGCGTCGTCTTTCCGAGACCCGGAGGACCGTAAAACAGAACATGATCGAGAGGTTCCCCTCTCATCCTGGCAGCCTCGATATATATCGACAGATTGTCTTTTGTCGCTGACTGGCCGCAGTACTCACTGAGGTACTGCGGTCTAAGCGTCATCTCTCCGGCAAGTTCAGCCGGCACGGCTTTTGTCTGTGTAACTCTTTCTTCCATTTATCTTTCCTTTACAGGAGGTATTTTAGTGATCTTTTTACGTATTCTTCTGCCGTCAGGTCTTCATCCGGAACTGATGCAACTGCGGTCTCGGCTTCCTTTTTGCTGTATCCCAGAGTGGTAAGCGCAACGACCGCCTCCCCGCGTTCTCCGCTTCCCGGCACAGCCGCGGGAGCGATGCCTCCTGCGATGTCTGCACCTTCGAACGGAAGAGCAGATACCTTGTCCTTAAGCTCAAGTATGACTCTTTCTGCTGTCTTTTTGCCCACTCCCGGAGCCATGGCGATCGAAGAGGCGTCGCCGCCGGCTATGATGCCCTTTATTTGGTTGGCGGTCCCGAGCGACATGATGGCAAGTCCGGCCTTCGGTCCTACACCCTTTACCGTGATCAGCTGCTCGAAGAGCGCCAGAGATTCGGTATCGGCAAAACCGAAGAGAGCCATTCCGTCCTCCTTGACCTGCATATAAGTGTATACGCTGACCTCATCGCCTTCTTTTGCGGTTAGCAGACTGCTCGTATCCGACACATATATGCGGAAACCTATGCCTGAAGCCGTTTCTACTATTATGGCTCCTGATTCATAATACAGATATTCGCCTCTTATGGATCTGATCATTTCTTCTCCTGTTTATTATCATCTTTACCATCGTCTGCACCTGCTTTTTATCGGCTCTTCCGTAGCCTGTGAGAGATGATTTTATCTGCAGCGGCGTATATTCAGATATCCTTATACCCGCCTTGGCGCAGGCAAGGAGAGCAGTTCCTCTCGCCTCTCCGACCATGATCGCAGTAGTCGCGTTGGTATTGTAGAAGAGTTCTTCTATGGAGGCTTCATCAGGTCTGTACTCGTTGATGATACGCGTCAGTTCATCGTAGAGTATCATGAGCCGTTCTTCGTTCGGAGTATGTGCTTCAGTCGTTATCGACCCGTATTCGACCGGTGTGAACCTGCTGCCTTTGTAATCGACTATGCCGTATCCCATGATGGCATAGCCCGGGTCTATTCCGATTATCCTCATGGCCGCGCCTCTTTTCTGCATCCGGCTATCAGCTCGCGGGCGGCTTCGAGTGCGTTATCGCTGTCGGAGCTTCCGCTGAACAGGGTCGCTATCATGCGAACCTTTCCGTCTTCGTCAAGATGCTCTATATCCGTATAGGACTTGTCTGATTCGACCGACTTGCTTATAAGGAAGTTGTCGTCGGCACAGGCTGCGATCTGCGGAAGATGAGTGATCGAAAGGATCTGTCTGTGTTCTGCTATTTCCGAAAGCTTGCTCCCGACGACAAGTGCCGTATGACCGCTTATTCCGGTATCGATCTCGTCGAATATCATGGTCTCGACGCTGTCTGACTCGCCGATGATATGCTTGAACGCCAGCATTATCCTCGATATCTCGCCCCCCGACGCTATACGTGTAAGCGGCATCAGAGGCTCACCGGGATTTGTTGAGATAAGGAACTCCACCCTGTCATATCCAAGAGGTCCTATCTCATCGAGTTCGCTTATGTCGATACTGAATCCGGAATTTGCGAATTCAAGGTCCTGAAGTTCTCTGACCATCGCGGATTCGAGTCTTGACGCGACTATATGCCTCAATTCGCTCACATGTTCCGCCTGGTCCTTCAGAGCTTCATATTTCCTGTCGGCTATATCTTTGAGTCTGGCTTTTTCGTGATCGAAGTTCTCGATCATTCCGAGTTTTGATTCTAGTTCTTCCTTATACGCGA
>CACYHM010000088.1 GCA_902774195.1 uncultured Eubacteriales bacterium | reverse complement strand
ATGCCAAGATCCCTGATGGATATCCTGAATGATCTGAACCTCGGATAATACAGCGCCGCCAGAACGGTCCCCGCGAACTGGGATATTACCGTCGCGGCCGCTGCGCCCTCAAGACCGAAACCCATCGGATACATGAAGAGCCAGTCCAGAAAAATATTCAGTACAGCTCCCGAGGCCGTGCACATCATCGAATATGACGGGCTCCTGTCCGCGCGGATGATGTAGGATGAAACGTTGCTGAAAAGCAAGAACGGAAGTCCGAACGCTGTTATCGACAGGTATGAGAGAGCGAGCGGATATACATCGCCCCCCTTTTCGGCTCCGCCAAGAACTACTATCTGGCGCCTGAACACAAAAATAAGAAGGCACAGAGCAATGCCGGCAGCCGCTGCGCCCGTTATGCCGGTATGCACGTATTTTCTAGCTTCTTCGTTCTTCCCGGCGCCCTGACAGATGCTGAAATTCGAAGCAGTGCCGATGCCGAAGAGCATACTGATCCCTGTTGCGAACACTGTAGCCGGAAAAACGACATTCGTGGCTGCATTTCCGAGCATGCCGACGACATGGCCGATAAATATCTGATCGGTTATGTTGTACAGTGCACCCACCAGCATGCTGATGATCGCCGGTATGGCGAATCTCGCTATCAGCGGCACCAGAGGCGCGCTGCCGAGCGGATTGTCCTTTGTCCTGACATCTTCTCTCATAACTATGGATTCTATCACCCGCCGGCGGATACTGACAAGAAAAACGCGCCCTCTGCGGACGCGTTCGCATTATTCTACTGTTACGGACTTCGCGAGGTTCCGCGGCTTGTCTACATCCAGGCCCTTTGCCACGCTCGTATAATACCCGAGCAGCTGCAGCGGGATGACTGCCAGGCTTCCCATGAAGTGCTCGTCTGTCCTCGGCACGTATATGGTAAAGCTGACTGAATCCTCGACACTGTAATTGCCCTCCGTCGTGACTCCCAGAAGGTAGGCTCCCCTCGCCTTGCACTCTGTCATGTTGCTGATCGTCTTTTCGATCAGCTCCTCCTGCGTCAGGATGCCGACGACGAGTATTCCGTCCTCTATCAGGCTTATAGTGCCGTGTTTCAGCTCGCCCGCAGCATATGCTTCGCTGTGGATGTAGCTGATCTCTTTCATCTTGAGGCTTCCCTCGAGACTTATGGCGTAGTCCAGACCTCTTCCGATGAAGAACGCGTCACGGGCGTTCGAGTACTTTGAAGAGAACCATTGTATCCTTTCCTTATTGACGAGCACACTTTCTATCTTTTCAGGCAGAGTCTGCAGCTCGTCCACATAATAATCATAGTCCCTTTCGTTGATCGTCCCCCTGGCTTCTCCGAGAGCGACCGCGATCGCGTACATCGCCGCGAGCTGAGTGCTGTATGCCTTTGTGGTAGCGACAGCGATCTCAGGGCCCGCAAGCGTATAGAGAACGTTATCTGCTTCCCTTGCTATCGTTGAGCCGACGACGTTGACGACCGCAAGAGTCTTCACGCCGTGTTCCTTTGCGGCCCTCAGAGCAGCCAGCGTATCCGCCGTCTCTCCGGACTGCGATATGACCACCACGAGAGCATCCTTATCTATGATCATCTTCCTGTATCTGAATTCGGAAGCGAGCTCGACCCTTACAGGTATGCCGGCAAGGTCTTCTATCACGTACTGTCCTGCCATGCCCGCGTGCCACGCCGAGCCGCATGCCGCGATCCTTATTTCGGAAATTCCGGCGAGCACATCCCTTGTGAGTCCGGCAGAGCTGAGATCGATCCTGCCGTCCTTCATCATGCTGGTGATGGTATCCTTCACGGCCTTAGGCTGCTCGTGTATCTCCTTGATCATGAAATGCTCGTAGCCGCCCTTCTCGGCCGCCTCGGCATCCCAGGATATGTGCACCGGGTCCATCTCAACTTCGTCTCCGTTCAGGTCGAAGAAATGGACTTCTCCCGGCAGCAGTCTGACCGACTGGAGATTGTCGATATAATAGATGTCTCTGGTGTATTTGAGAAGCGCCGGGACATCCGAGGCCATGAAGGTCTCCCCGTCCGCGGTGCCTATCACCATCGGACTGTCCTTCCTGGCCGCATATATCTCGCCCGGATAGTCCCTGAACATCAGGGCAAGCGCATACGAGCCCCTGACTCTGACCATCATTCTGTTGATGGCGTCGATAGGTCCGAGCTGATACTTCTTGTAATAGTAGTCCACCAGCTTGACCACGACCTCGGTGTCTGTGGTGCTGTAGAACACATATCCGTTCGACATGAGTTTGGAGCGCAGCTCCTCGTAGTTTTCTATGATGCCGTTATGCACACCGACGACATCAGATTCGACGGGTCCGCTGGCAGAGCCTTTCGCGTTGCCGCTCACATGAGGGTGAGCGTTGATCTGCGTCGGCGCTCCGTGGGTCGCCCATCTCGTATGGCCTATGCCGCAGGTGCCGGGGAGGGCCTTTCCGTATGCAGTTTTTTCTGCAAGGTTTTTCAGTTTTCCGGTGGCCTTGACCACCTCAGCGAGAGCTTCCCCTTCGCGCACGGCAAGACCTGCCGAATCATAACCCCTGTATTCAAGCTTTGAAAGGCCGTCCAGCAGCACAGGCGCTGCCTGCTGTTTGCCGGTAAAGCCAACTATTCCGCACATTTAAGAACCTCCTGATACTGTCAGATCTGCCCGGAGCACTTTCTTCCGGCCATTGCCGCGGTAACAAGCCCGCAGAAAAGAGGATGCGGCCTGTCAGGCCTGCTCTTGAATTCCGGATGGAACTGCACTCCAACAAAGAACGGCTTGTCAGTGATCTCGACCGTTTCAACCAGTCTGCCGTCAGGCGAGATGCCGCTCAGAGTGAGTCCCGCTTCTTCGAAGCGCTCCCTGTAGTCGTTGTTGAATTCGTAGCGGTGGCGATGCCGCTCACTGATATGCTCAGTCCCGTAACAGGCTGCGATCTTTGTCCCCTTGCGCAGCTCGCACGGATAAGCACCAAGTCTCAGCGTGCCGCCCTTGTCGATGTGCTCGCTCTGTCCCGGGATGAAGTCGATGACCTTGTGTTCACACAGCTCATCGAATTCACCCGAATTGGCATCTGCAAGCCCGAGTATGCTCCTCGCGTACTCTATCACCGCTATCTGCATGCCGAGACACAGTCCCAGATACGGGATGCTGTGCGTCCTCGCGTAGCCCGCGGCAAGTATCATTCCCTCTATGCCGCGGTCTCCGAATCCGCCCGGTATTATTATACCATCAACATCCCCAAGTTCTTCCTCAAGTCCGCCTTTTTCGAGTTTTTCCGAGTCGATCCACTTTACATCGACTTCCGCGCCCTGTGAGCTTCCAGCGTGATGCAGCGCTTCAAGCACCGAAAGATACGCATCATGGAGGCCCGTGTATTTCCCTACAAGTCCTATGCTTACCCTGTCTTTGCAGTTCCTGATCTTTTCAACCATAGCCGTCCATCCGGCCAGGTCAGGCTCCGGAGCATCTATTCCGAGTTCTCTGCATACCATGCCTGAAAAGCCGGACTTTTCGAGCATGAGAGGCGCCTCATACAGACAGTCCACAGTCCTGTTCTCGATCACGCAGTCCCCGCTGACATTGCAGAACAGCGCTATCTTCCTGAACACTTCCTCCTCGAGAGGCTCATCACATCTGAGTACGATGATGTTCGGATGGACGCCCATGCCCTGCAGTTCCTTTACAGAGTGCTGAGTCGGCTTGGTTTTGTGCTCGTCCGATCCCGACAGGAACGGGACAAGTGTCACATGGATGAACAGGCTGTTCTCCCGTCCGGTCTCGAGAGATATCTGTCTCGCCGCTTCAATGAACGGCTGCGACTCGATATCTCCGATAGTCCCTCCGATCTCGGTGATGACTATGTCGGCATCAGTCCTCTCTCCCACGCTGTAGACGAACTCCTTTATCTCATTTGTGATATGAGGGATCACCTGAACGGTAGATCCGAGATACTCGCCTCTGCGTTCCTTGTTGAGCACGTTCCAGTAGACCTTGCCCGTGGTCAGATTGGAGAACTTGTTGAGATCCTCGTCAATGAATCTCTCGTAGTGTCCGAGGTCGAGATCTGTCTCCGCCCCGTCCTCCGTAACATAGACTTCTCCGTGCTGAAAGGGACTCATTGTGCCCGGGTCCACATTGATATACGGGTCCAGTTTCTGCGCGGCTACCCTTAATCCGCGCGCTTTCAGAAGTCTTCCGAGCGAGGCTGCGGTTATCCCCTTTCCGAGCCCCGATACGACGCCTCCTGTTACGAAAATGAACTTTTTATCCATGCTCTTCCCGTTCACCTCTTTCCTGTCGCGATCACAAGATTTAATCTCTGTGGGAAATATATATATTAACGATAATCCCAAAGAGATGATAAATGAAATACATATATCTTTAGCGTTGCCATATTTTTTGCGTATAAAAAGAAGAGGCCTCCTTTTCTGAGGAAAGCCTCTTCCCTGATCGCACGTAAAACCGCATCCTTCAGTGCGCGGCGACACATTCCTTTACATAATCTATGAATTCCTCCTCTACCCTCGGAAGCTGATGCCCCTTCTGCCAGACGAAAAGATATTCCAGTTTTTTGTCATCTCCTTTTATCCCCTTGAATATCAGGGAATCGTTAGGTATGTATTCTGTCCTCGGATAAATGCTTATCCCTACCATCCTTCCCGCAAGGGCCGCTGCATCGAGATAGCTGTCCATCTCGCACACGATCCTGGGCTCTGCACCAGCGCTCCCGAACCACTTGTATATCGTCTCTATATACGCCTTCCTGCTCGGAACTATGAGGTTCTCGGCGGCAAGTTCGGCTATTTCTATCTCGTCTCCTTCTTTGAGCGCCAGAGGATGCGATCTGTTCATGAGAGCCCCCACCTTCTCCTCTCCCACATGGAAGCTGTGGAGCAGCGAGTTGTCACACGGCGCTGTTATGACGGCAAGGTCTATATGGCCGCTCCTCATCTTTTCGAGCAGGTCATCCGTGCTGCCGTCGAGTATGCGGAAGCGTATATCCGGATACAGCCCCATAAAGCCGGCGAACCATTCGGCAGCGATATCCGGAGCCCTTCCTTCGACC
>CACYHM010000087.1 GCA_902774195.1 uncultured Eubacteriales bacterium | reverse complement strand
TATCGTACCGGAGGGATCAGATGAAACTCAGCGGAATATCCGTCGCGCTCCTGATACTGCTGCTTTTGCTCATAATGCAGTCAATAGGCGGTTACCTGCAGATACAGGACTACAGAAAAGCAGTCCGCAGAATGCGTCAGCTGGGAAACGTAGGAATGGGGCAGAGGCGCGGAAAGGTGCTGAACGGACATGTTGCGATAGTTGCCTGCGATAACAACGGCATCATCACGGGATGCGAGGTCCTGGACGGCATAGGCGTGCTGTCCCGCTTCCATAAGAAAGAGACCTTCATGGGGCATCCTCTGGTGGGGAGCAGCATATACACCTTCCTCGACATCGGGGAGGGACTAGATAAAAAAGAGTGGAAACGCTTCCAGGGATACTTCAGAGCTTTCGAAGCGCTCGAGGTCCGGCTGACAGGCAGAGAACTGACCAGAGAGCAGGAGGCTTTCATGGAAACCAAAAGAGGCAAGGCAGGGAAGAAACTCAGATAACGATATGCATCGCCGGGATCAGGCTGCCGGGGCATTTACAGCCTTTCACCGGTGTTTCATATAATAATATATCCATGGTATATGGAGACAGAGGTACGTTATTCTAAGTTGCAAACAGGAGGAAAAACATGGCATTTATCACAAAACTGGCAGAGGGCTTCATGTCACTGTTCACTGCCGGCGGCGAGACCTTTGCGGGTTGGGTCACGGGCATCATTCCTATGGTCGTATGCCTGATGACATTCGTAAACTCCATCATCAAGCTGGTCGGTACTGAAAAGGTAGAAGCTTTCGCTAAGAAGATCACCAAATTCGCAGTGCTCAGATATACACTGCTGCCACTCATGGCGGTGTTCTTCCTCGGAAACCCGATGTGCTACACATTCGGACGTTTCGTTGATGAGAAGTACAAACCTGCATACTACGATGCTACAGTAAGCTTTGTACACCCTATCACGGGACTCTTCCCTCACGCTAATGCAGGCGAACTGTTCGTATTCCTTGGGATCGCGACAGGTCTGCAGGAGGCAGGGCTCAGCACAGGCGGGCTCGCTGTTCGTTACTTCATCGTCGGTCTGATCGTCATCCTTATCAGGGGCCTTCTCACTGAGAGGATCTACGCGTTCATGACCAGGGACAAGTAGTGAGAGGAGGAACAAAGATGTATAAGACTATCAAGATCAAAGCCGGAGACGGCGGCTGGGGAGGCCCTCTCACGGTAACACCTACCGAAACTTGCCACACTGTACTCAGCGTGACAGGCGGCGGGATCCACCCTGTAGCACAGGCTATCGCCGACATGTCCGGCGGAGTTGCTGTTGACGGATGGAAAACTACTCTCCCTGACGAAGAGATCATGGTGGCAGTCGTTGACTGCGGCGGAACAGCAAGATGCGGCGTCTATCCTAAGAAGGGCATTTTCACAGTAAACCTGATGCCTGTAGGACAGTCCGGCCCTCTCGCTCAGTTCATCACACCTGAGATATACTGCTCGGCTGTAAAGGAAAAAGATATCGAAGTTCTCGGCGATGCTCCTAAGGAAGCTGCTGCCGCTGCTGCCAAGCCGGCTGCGGACAAGGGCCCTAAGACAAAGGATGAGGCCAAGGCTGAGGTCGCTGCTGCCAACGAAGGCAAAAAGCAGGGATTCGTCGTACGTCTCGGTAAGGGCGTCGGCTACGTAGTAGGCCAGTTCTTCCAGGCGGGCCGTGACACCATCGACATGGTGATCAAGAACATCCTGCCGTTCATGGCGTTCACAAGTACCATCCTCGGTATCATCAGCGCCAGCGGACTCGGTAACGTTATTGCCAAGACTATCGCTCCTCTGTGCGGAACACTCCCTGGAATGCTGGTGATCTGCTTCATCTGCTCACTGCCGTTCCTGTCACCGATCCTCGGACCTGGTGCCGTAATCGCACAGATCGTCGGTACACTGCTCGGTTCGCAGTTTGCTATGGGTGCCATCCCTGCACAGTATGCGCTTCCGGCTCTGTTCGCTATCGACGGTCAGGTAGGATGCGACTTCATCCCTGTAGGTCTGTCCCTCGGAGAGGCAGAGCCTGAGACCATCGAATACGGTGTTCCGGCAGTTCTGTTCTCGCGTATCGTAACAGGCCCGCTGTCAGTACTTATCGCATTTGCATTCAGCATCGGTATGTACTAATCTATAATGGAATGATCTCACAGTGCCGGTCTGATCCGGCGCTGTGGGCGTTCATTTAAACAAGACCCCGGAAAAGATACAAGGAGTATGCAATGGTATCAAAGAAAATCATCATTGAAGACCCTCTGGGCATGCATATGCGTCCGGCCAGCCGCCTTGCCAAGATGGCTGCGGATTACCAGAGCAAAGTAACGGTAAAATTCAACGGAAAAGACTTTGACTGCAAGAGTGTCATGCTGCTTATGACGGCCTGCATCAAGCATAAATCGGAGATCGAGCTCGTTTGCGACGGTCCTGATGAAGAAAAAGCGCTTGCTGAGCTCGCTGAATTCATCGAGTCCGGCATGGGTGAATAATCAAGATCACAATTCTGTGCTCCCCTGCATTTTCATGCAGGGGGGCATTTCTTAACGGAGGAACGGATATGTATAATGGAATCGCTGCATCACGGGGAATCGGTATCGGAAGCATTTGCCGCATTATCGAACAGGATCTTTCTTTTGAGGCAAAACTGATCGAAGACACAGAGGCAGAAAAAGACCGGTTCCGGAAAGCCATGGACGAGTTTATCGAAGAAACATATGCCATGGCCGATGACGTAAGAGAGAATATAGGCCCTCAGGAAGCTGACATACTCATGGGTCATGCTGTCATGATCCAGGACCCGGCGATGTCGGGAGAGATGTTCAACATGATCGACGGAGGCCAGTGCGCGGAATCCGCGCTGACGGCTGTATGCGACATGTTCCACGGCATGTTCTCGGCCATGGAGGACGAGATGATGCGCCAGAGGGCTGCAGATATAATGGATGTAAAGGTTTGCATCCTCAAAAAGCTTCTGGGTATAAAGGACATCGACATAAGCAAGGTGGCGCAGGGCACGGTGCTCGTGTGCAAGGACCTTACTCCTTCGATGACTTCCCAGATAGTAAAGGAAAACGTTTCGGGCATCATCACCGAAGTGGGCGGCCCTACTTCCCACTCGGCCATACTCGCAAGAGCGCTTGAGATCCCTGCCGTGCTTTCGGTCCCGGGGATCGTAGACGCGGTAGATGACAAGGACATAGCCGTCATCGACGGGACTGAAGGAGAGGTCTTCATCAATCCGGACGGAGATATCCTTGCGAAATACATCCAGAAACGCGAGGATTTCATAAAGAAAAAAGGCGAGCTCAAAAAGTTCAAAGGAAAGGAAACTCTGACTGCTGACGGCGACAAGCTCGAGGTCTACTGCAACATCGGAACTCCGAAGGACGCCAGAAAGGCCATGGAATGCGACGGGGAAGGAGTCGGACTCTTCCGCTCCGAGTTCCTGTTCATGGACAACACGCATCTTCCGACGGAAGATGAGCAGTTCGAGGCGTATAAGGAAGCGGTCGAGACCATGGAGGGAAAGACCGTCATCATTCGTACGCTCGATATCGGCGGCGACAAGGACATCCCGTACATGGATTTCGAAAAGGAAGAGAATCCGTTCCTCGGGTTCAGGGCTGTAAGGTACTGTCTGGCAAATCCGGACATGTATAAAACGCAGCTGCGCGCCATCGTAAGAGCAAGCGCTTTCGGAAGCGCAAAGATCATGGTGCCGCTTGTCACCACGGTCGATGAGGTAAGAAGCGTCAAAAAGCTGGTTGAAGAGATCAAGGAAGACCTTCGCAAAGAGGGCATCGACTTTGACGAAAACATAGAAGTGGGATGCATGATGGAAACAGCCGCTTCCACCATGATCGCCGACCTTCTTGCAAAGGAGGCCGACTTCTTCTCGATCGGCACCAATGACCTTACCGGCTACACCATGGCGGTGGACAGAGGCAATGCGAAGGTGGCATATCTCTATTCGGCGTTCCAGCCTGCAGTGCTGCGCGCGATAAAGACGATCATCGAATGCGGAAAGAAAGCGGGCATTCCTGTAGGAATGTGCGGAGAAGCGGCTGCTGATCCGCTCATGATACCTCTGCTTATCTCGTTCGGACTTGACGAGTACAGCGTCAATCCGGTGCTCGTGCTCACATCCCGCTGTATCATTTCGAAATGGTCAAAGGCCGAAGCGGATGCACTTGCAGAAAAAGTTATGGCGATGGATAATATAAAAGAGATCATGGCAGCGCTCAAGGCTGCTGCCAAGGAATGATAAGCGAAGGAGAGGGCTATGACAGGAGCTGAAAAGAAAGAATTGATGAAGACCGCCTGCAAGGTGAGGATGGGTATCATCGAGGCCACCCATGCCGCCAATTCAGGCCATCCGGGCGGGAGCCTTTCTGCCGCGGAGATGTTCACGTATCTGTATTTCAGAGAAATGAAGGTCGATCCGAAGGAACCGAAGAAGGCGGACAGAGACAGATTCGTTCTGTCCAAAGGGCATACCGCGCCGGGACTTTACTCGGTCCTGGCCAACAGGGGTTTCTTCCCGGTCGAGGAGCTGAAGACTCTGAGAAAGATCGGAAGCCGCCTGCAGGGGCATCCTAACATGAACGAGACTCCGGGAGTCGACATGTCGACCGGATCGCTCGGCCAGGGAGTTTCGGCTGCTGCCGGAATGGCTCTTGCGGCCAAAAAGCAGGGGAAGGACCTCAGGGTATATACTCTGCTCGGAGACGGCGAGATCGAAGAAGGCCAGGTATGGGAGGCCATGATGTTCGCGCATCACTACGGACTCGACAATCTTTGCGTCGTAGTGGACAACAACGACCTGCAGATCGACGGAAGGATAGCGGACGTCATCGATCCGTATCCTATCCCTGAAAAGTTCAAAGCCTTCGGTCTCAATGTGATAGAGATCGACGGACACGACTTCGACCAGATCGAGGCTGCCATGAACAAAGCCAGACATACAAAGGACGTCCCGACCGCGATAATCATGAAAACGACCAAGGGCAAGGGCGTAAGCTTCATGGAAGACCAGGCCGGCTGGCACGGCAAGGCGCCTGA
>CACYHM010000086.1 GCA_902774195.1 uncultured Eubacteriales bacterium | reverse complement strand
AGAGTGTCTGACTGCGAGGTCATCTACAGCGGGGGCGATGCCTCGATATTGTCAGAGATGCCGCGCCTGAAATGGTGCCATACTGCTTTTGCCGGCATAGGAGCGTACGCTGAAAGCGGAGTCTTCGATTCGGGAGAGGTGAAACTGACAAACAGTTCGGGAGCCTACGGCAGGACCATAAGCGAGCATATCATCATGGTGACGCTGATGCTGATGAGGCAGATGTACGAGTACAACAAGGTGATAAATGCGCGCTGCTGGGTGCAGGACCTTCCGCTGAGATCGATCGCCGGCAGCAGCATTGCCGTCATCGGCACGGGCGACATCGGGAGGAATGCCGCTGAGAGATACAGAGCTCTCGGAGCAGAGAGCGTGACCGGCTTTTCGAGAAGCGGACGCCCTGCGGAAGGCTTCGATGCGGTATACAGCTTCAGTGAGTTCGACAGGCTGTTTTCCGACCCGGCATTCGCAGGGAACGTCGATGTCCTGCTGCTTTGCATACCGGGCACTCCGGCGAGCAGAGGCCTTCTGAACAGGGAACGCATCGCGATGCTGTCGGACAGGACTTTCATTATAAATGTCGGCAGGGGAATGGTGATCGATCAGGACGCGCTGATCGAAGCTCTGCGCGAAAGAAGGATAGCCGGGGCAGCGCTTGACGTCGTGTATCCGGAGCCTCTCCCTGAAGACCATCCGCTTTGGGATGCGCCGAACTGCATAATAACACCGCATATATCGGGAGACATGGGGCTTCCTTATACTGTGGATATGACAGTGGATTTCTTCTGCGAAGATCTAAAAAGATTCGCTGCGGGTCAGCCGCTCATGCATCTTGCGGATGTGAAAAAGGGATACTGAAATGATTTTAGTTGATTATTGCATAATGCGGGTTTAATCTTGTAACTGAAGATAACGCGATGACGCGAAAGGAGTCTTATCCATGAAAAATGTCAAATGTCTAAAGTGCATCAAGTGCGGAAAGGAATACGAAGCGCTTCCTGACGCGACCACATGCGAGTGCGGGGGCATACTGGATGTCGTATATGACTACGACTATATCAGGTCCGTATCGAGTCCTGAGAAGATCTCGAAGAGCACCAATTATACGATGTGGCGCTACCGTCCGTTCCTCCCGGTAGAAGAGGACACTAAGCAGCCTCCTCTGAGAGTAGGCTGGTCGCCTCTGTATTCTGAACCGCGTATGGCAAAAAAGCTCGGCATCGCCAAGCTCTACCTCAAGGATGACGGTCTGAACCCGACGGCTTCCCTCAAGGACAGGGCGAGTTCGATGGGAGTAGCAAAAGCGATCGAAGCGGGCTATGACACCATAGCATGCTCGTCAACGGGCAACGCCGCAAGCTCCCTGGCCGGCAATGCGGCCGCGGCCGGACTGAAGACATATATCTTCGTTCCTGAAAGAGCTCCTATAGGAAAGGTGGCACAGCTCCTCATCTTCGGAGCTACCGTCATCTCGGTAAAGGGCAATTACGAGGAGACCTTCGAACTCTCGAAGGCCGCTATCGATGAGTACGGCTGGTACAACAGAAACGCCGCGATCAACTGCTATCTGATGGAAGGCAAGAAGACAGTGGCTCTCGAGATCGCAGAGCAGCTCGGCTGGACCGTGACGGATTACGTCGCGCTTTCGACAGGCGACGGCTGCACTATCGCAGGAGTGTGGAAAGGATTCAAGGACCTTTACAACGCAGGTTTCATCGACAGGCTTCCGAAACTGATCTCTGTGCAGTCGGTCAACACATGCCCGATCAACAGGGCGGCACGCACCGGTGAGCCTTGGGAACCGATGGAAGAAAACACCATCGCGGACTCGATCTCGGTAGGAGTGCCTAGAAATCCGGACAAGGCCATCAACGCTATAGTAGAATCGGGCGGCATACCTGTAGAGGTGACGGACGATGAGATACTCGAGGCGATGAGAGTCACCGGAAGGGAATGCGGAGTGTTCGGCGAACCGGCCGGCGTTACCGGAATGGCAGGAGTCCAGAAACTGTGCAGAGAGGGAAAACTCCCTGCCGATGCAACCGTGACGGTGATAGTCTCGGGCAACGGACTCAAGGATACGGCCAACGGTATAAAGGCGGCAGGGGAGCCTATCAGACTCGAGCCTGACATCGATAAATTCAAAGAAGTACTGAAAGATCTCGGCAGATAAAAAATGCTTTGAAAAACAAGAGCATTTTATTGACATATAAAAATGTTTTTGGCATCATAAAAATATCCGAGAAAACAATTATTGTATTCGAAATAAACACTTCTTCACCAAGATCAACGGAGGTACGAAATGCTTGATCTCACCATCTATGAAAAGGGCCTTAAGAACAACGTCGAACGCGCAAAGGCTCAGAACATCATCCTGCCGACCATCGATCAGCAGATGCATCCTGAAAAGGTTCCTGAAAAGATCCTTGCTAAACTCAAGAACACCGGACTCTGGGACATCGATCCTGTAAACCTCTTCCGTATCACATGGAAGAACGAGCAGAAGGAATCCGGCGGACTCTTCCACGGACCTAACTACATCGTGCTCCCTCCTGAACTGACGGGAGTAAAGTGCCGTATCATCTGCATGATCGGCAAGTGGTTCCCTACAGGCTGCCACAAGGTAGGAGCTTCCTACGGATGCCTCGTACCTGAACTCGTAACAGGCCAGTTCGATACCGGATATCACAAGGCTGTATGGCCTTCGACGGGCAACTACTGCAGGGGCGGCGCCTTCGACAGCGCTCTGCTCGGAGTATATTCGATCGCCATCCTGCCTGAGGGAATGAGCCGCGAGAGATTCGACTGGCTCAAGAACGTCGCCAGCGAAGTCATCGCTACGCCTGGAACAGAGTCCAACGTAAAAGAGATCTTCGACAAGACACATGAACTCAGAGAGACGAGAGAAGACGTCTGGATCCTCAACCAGTTTGAGCAGATGGGCAACTACATGTGGCATTACAACGTCACAGGAAACGCCATCGCAGAGGCCTTCGAAGATATGAAGAGGCCTGGCGACAGATTCGCCGGCGCTGCCTTCACATCCGGTTCGGCAGGCACAATGGCTTCGGGAGACAGGCTCAAGGAACTCTATCCTAACGCCAAGCTCGCAGTCGGCGAGGCTCTCCAGTGCCCGACTCTCCTCGACAACGGATTCGGCGCGCACAGGATCGAAGGTATCGGCGACAATCCATGGATCCATAACATCAAGAATACCGACATGGTCATCGCCATCGACGACGAGGATTCCCAGAACCTCCTCAGACTCTTCAACGAGAAGGTCGGACGAGACTACCTCAAGGAACAGGGTGTCGACCCTCAGCTGGTCGATATGCTCGACTACTTCGGCATCAGCGGCATAGCCAATCTGCTCTGCTGCATCAAGATGGCAAAATACTACGAGCTGACAGAGAACGACGTTCTGGCTACCGTAATGACAGACTCTTCAGTCATGTATCAGTCCAGGATCAAAGAACTCCAGGACGAGCAGGGCGAATACACCCACGAGAAGGCTGCGCTTCACTACAACAAGCACATCCTCGACGAGAAAGCTGACAACCTCATCGAGCTGCGTTATACAGACCGCAAGAGGATCCATAACCAATGCGCTGTGGTATGACGAAGCCAATACATGGGGCGCTCTCCGCAAGGAAAGAGAAAAAGTCGACGAACTCATCAACGAATTCAACGAGGCTACAGGACTTCTCAAGAAGCTGTAATAACTTAACATGATGTTTAACAAAGGGGCTGTTTCATACGGCCCCTTTGTGCAAACATAAAATTATTTTATTTCTTGTTATTTATGGTTTGTGGGGTTAAAATAAAATCATCATAAACCTAACACTGTGTTATTCATTAACAGGGAGGAAAATGATTATGAAAAAGAAACTTATTGCTTTACTGGTATGCCTTACGATGGCTATGATTCCGGTACTTGCAAGCTGCGGCGGCGGAAGCTCAAGCGGCGGCGGAAGCGATGAATTCAAGGTCGCTCTTATCTGCCTCCATGACGAGAACTCCACCTATGACCTCAACTTCATCAACGGATTCAAGGAAGCCATGGGCAATCTCGGCATCGACGAGGATCATTATATGATCAAGACAGGCGTTCCTGAAGGCCAGGAGTGCTACGATGCTGCAGCTGAACTCGCAGACGCGGGATGCAAGCTGATCTTCTCCGACTCGTTCGGTCATCAGGACTACATGCTGCAGGCTGCACAGGAATTCCCTGATGTCCAGTTCGTAAGCTGCACAGGCGACAAGGCTCTCGTAGCCAAGCAGGACAACTACCACAACGCATTCGCGGCTATCTATGACGGACGTTATCTCGCCGGTGTTGCCGCAGGAATGAAGCTCAACGAGCTCAAGGATGCTGGTAAGCTCAAAGGCGACACGCCTAAGATGGGATATGTCGGAGCCTTCACATATGCTGAGGTTATCTCCGGATACACATCGTTCTATCTCGGCGCCAAGAGCGTATGCCCTGACGTAACTATGGATGTTACATTCACAGGTTCGTGGTATGACGAGACAGCCGAGAAGGAAGGCGCTAACAAGCTGATCCAGGGCGGCTGCGATCTGATCTCACAGCATGCTGACTCCTTCGGAGCACCTACTGCATGCGAGAACGCAGGAATACCTAACGTATCCTACAACGGCAGCACAAAGGATGCAGGTCCTAACACCTACATCATCTCGTCCAAGATCAACTGGGCTCCGTACTTCGAATATGCTACAAAGGCAGTCAAGGACGGCAAGACATTCGATACCAACTGGACAGGAACTATCGACACAGGTTCTGTTGAACTCACAGAGCTCAACACTGACGTAGCTGCTCCAGGAACAGCTGAGAAGCTCGAGGAAGTCAAGGCTGCACTCGTTGCCGGTGAGACTCACGTATTCGACACCAGCACATTCACAGTCGAAGGCAAGAAGCTCGACTCCTACAAGGCTGACGTTGAAGCTGACGAAAAGTATGAACACGAGACAGAAGTCGTCTCTGACGGTTACTTCCATGAATCCGAGTTCAGATCTGCTCCGTACTTCGACATCCAGATCGACGGCATCAACCTGCTCGACACCAACTTCGGTTAATCGGCAGAGCGATACCCGGACAACAGCATAATTGTTAATATTGACCGGTCTCGTGAAGGCGGGACCGGTCAAATTTTAAAAGAAAGCAAAAGTATCTAATCTTCGAAAGGGGGTATCATTTTGCAGGACAGCAGAACACCCGCAGTTTCGATGAGAAACATAACAAAGACATTCGGCACCATCACTGCCAACAAGAACGTCGATCTCGATATATACAGGGGAGAGATCCTTTCTCTTCTCGGCGAGAACGGTTCGGGAAAGACGACGCTCATGAACATGCTCTCGGGTATCTATTACCCGGATGAAGGCGAGATCTTCATGGACGGAGAGCCTGTCGTCATTTCGTCTCCGAAAGATGCGGCTGACCGGGGCATAGGCATGATCCACCAGCACTTCAAGCTCGTCAATGTCTTTACGGCTGCGCAGAATATCATTCTCGGCATAGATCATGATGCTGAAAACGGAAAGAAGATACCGGGATTCAGCAAACTCGATATCGAAAAGGCGTCAAAGAAAATACGCGAGATATGCGATCTGTACGGATTCGATGTGGACCCTAACCAGAAGGTCTACGATATGTCCGTATCACAGAAGCAGACGGTCGAGATCGTAAAGGTCCTCTTCAAGGGAGCCGACATACTGATCCTCGATGAGCCTACTGCGGTACTGACCCCGCAGGAGACAGAAAAGCTCTTCAAAGTGCTGCATAACATGAGAGAAGACGGCAAGACTGTCGTAATAATCACTCACAAGCTGCACGAGGTAGAGGCTATTTCAGACAAGGTGGCCATACTCCGCAAAGGTGAGTATATCGGAACACTGATAACAAAGGAGACCAACGCCCAGGAAATGACCAACATGATGGTAGGGCGCGAGGTCAAACTGAACATAGACAGACCGGAGCCTCACGATGTGAAGCCTAGGATAGAAGTAAAGGGCCTGACGGTAAGATCCGATGACGGACTGCTCAAGCTCGACGACGTAAGCTTCACGGCGAATGCCGGAGAGATCCTGGGTATCGCCGGTATATCCGGCTGCGGCCAGAAAGAACTGCTCGAGTCGATCGCGGGACTTCAGGTCATCGAAAGCGGCGAGATCAATTACATCGAAGACGACGGTTCGAAATCGAGCCTCATAGGCGCCGACCCTGTCGAGATAGAGGCGAAGGGAGTACAGCTCTCATTCGTACCTGAGGACAGACTCGGAATGGGCCTTGTCGGAAACATGGATCTTTCCGAAAACATGATGCTCAGATCCTTCAGAAAGGGCAAAGGCGTGTTCACAGACCGCAAGAGCCCGCACGATCTTGCCGACAAGGTCGTCAAAGACCTCGAGGTAGTGACACCGAGCATCGAGACGCCTGTAAGAAGGCTCTCGGGCGGAAACGTCCAGAAGGTGCTGGTAGGCCGCGAGATAGAACGCGCGCCTTCGGTTCTCCTTACGGCGTATGCCGTCCGCGGACTTGACATCAACGCTTCATACACGATCTATGATCTGGTCAAC
Organism: uncultured Eubacteriales bacterium; assembly: GCA_902774195.1. The sequence goes on along the minus strand of CACYHM010000086.1, from coordinate 2,126 downwards.
CGCCAGAAGGAAAGGGGCGTAGCCGTCATATTCGTAGGCGAAGACCTCGACGTGCTGCTCGCTCTTTCCGACCGCATACTCGTTCTCTGCGGCGGCAAGGTCAGCGGCGTAGTGGACGGCAGAACAGCGGATAAGAACGAAGTAGGTCTGCTCATGACAAAGCTTGGAGGTGAGAAAGTTGGATAAACAAGTAAAGGAACCTTTGATCCACATAACCAAGCGCAAAATGATCCCTAAGAAACAGGAATGGGCGATCAGGCTGGGAGGCATACTTGCGGCACTTATCTTCTGCGCTATCATTACGACGATCACTACTCATCTGAACCCTATCGCTGTTTACGCGAAGATGTTCGAGGGTTCGTTCGGGACGGAGCGTAAGATGTGGGCACTCCTCAAGGAACTCGCGTCGCTGCTGCTTATCTCGGTAGCTCTTGCTCCGGCGTTCAAGATGAAGTTCTGGAACCTCGGCGGAGGCGGACAGGTCATGGCGGGAGTTCTTGCCACTACGACAGTCATGATAACACTGTCAGGCAAGATGCCTAACGGAGCCATCATACTTCTCTCGTGCATCGCAGCTCTTTTCGCAGGAGCGCTCTGGGCTTTCATCCCGGCCTTCTGCAGAGCGAAGTGGAACACCAACGAGACACTGTTCACCCTGATGATGAACTATGTGGCTACCCAGATAGTCGCATACTACATCATCATCTGGGAGCATCCGAAGGGCTCGGGCAAGATCGGGATCATCAACCAGACCTCTCACATAGGCTGGCTGCCGCAGATAGCAGGCAATCCTTACATCCTTATCGTGCTCGTATCCGTGATCGTGACCATATTCATGTATATCTACCTGAAGTACAGCAAGCACGGCTACGAACTCGCGGTAGTAGGCGAGAGCCAGAATACGGCGAGATACGTCGGAATCAATGTAGGCAAGGTAATAATACGTACGCTGATCCTGTGCGGACTTATCTGCGGACTGACGGGATGGCTGCTGGTCGCCGGCACCGACCATACCATGACAACGACCATCGAAGGAGGCAAAGGCTTCATGGGCGTCATGGTAGCATGGCTGGCGCACTTCAATCCTATCGGCATGATACTTTCGGGTCTTCTGATGGTATTCATGGCAAAGGGCGGAAGCGAGATCTCGATGGCATTCGGACTCAACAGATCATACGGAGATATACTTACAGGAATAATCCTGTTCTTCGTAATAGGGTCGGAGTTCTTCATCAACTACCAGGTGCATTTCCGCAAGTCGCACAGAAAGGAGGCTGCAGATGTTTAGTTTAGTATCATTCCTGCCGAGAGCCATCGTGCAGAGTATACCGCTGCTGCTCGGCTGCGTCGGCGAGACGCTCAACGAGAAATCCGGCAGCCTTAACCTGGGTATCCCGGGCGTCATGTATGTCGGGGCCATCTGCGGAGTTATCGGTTCGTTCATGTACGAGAACTCCGGCGGACCGTTCAATCCTGTACTGGGCGTCATAATACCGCTCATCACTTGCATGATAGGAGCGCTCATCATGGGACTCATCTTCTGCTTCCTGACGGTAACGCTCAGAGCAAACCAGAACGTTACGGGTCTTGCGATGACGACCTTCGGAGTAGGCTTCGGCAACTTCTTCGGCGGATCCATCATCAAGCTGACAGGAGCTGAGGTCCCTTCGATCACACTTTCGGCTACGAGCAAGGCATTCAAGACGACACTGCCGTTTGCCGGCAAGGCCGGAGTTGTGGGAGAACTCCTTTTCTCATACAGCTTCATGACATATGTGGCCATCATCATAGCGGTATTCGTAAGCTACATGCTCAAGAAGACGCGCACAGGCCTCGAGCTCAGAGCTGTCGGAGAGAACCCGGCCACAGCTGACGCCGCAGGAATCAATATCACAAAATACAAATATTTCTCGATCTGCATCGGCTGCATGATCGCGGGTATAGGCGGACTCTTCTATGTTCTCGACTACGCCAACGGCGTATGGTCGAACGACGCGTTCGGTGACAGAGGATGGCTCGCCATCGCTCTGGTAATATTCTCGATATGGCGTCCGAACTGGGCCATCTGGGAATCGATCCTCTTCGGCGGACTGTACATCCTTTATCTGTACATCCCTACAGGCGCG
>CACYHM010000085.1 GCA_902774195.1 uncultured Eubacteriales bacterium | reverse complement strand
TGGCGGAATTGGTAGACGCGCATGGTTGAGGGCCATGTGGGTGAAACCGTGCTGGTTCGAGTCCAGTCATCCACACCATTTTTTTAGCCAAATTGCCATTGGCCGGCGTGGCGGAATTGGCAGACGCGCGGGATTCAAAATCCCGTGATAGCAATATCGTGTGGGTTCGACCCCCACCGCCGGCACCAAACTAAACACAAGCATATCCGGGAGGTAATTATGAATCCTAACAGCCCTGCATTCAGTTTTATGCTGATGGGTCTGCTCATCGTCATGATCTACTTCATGATGATCAGACCTCAGAGAAAAAAAGATAAAGCCGACAGAGAGATGAGAGAAGCGATGAAGGTCGGCGACGAGGCCATCACTATCGGCGGCATCGTCGGCAGAATCGAAAAGATCAACGAAAAGACCGTCGTTATCTCTACGACAGCCGGCAAGAACAAGATCGAGTTCCTCAAGACTGCTATCGCAAGCGTAAGTCCTAAGGATGCATCCGGAAGCAAGCCTGCAGCCAAGGACGACGCGAAGAAGGAAGAGACCGAAGAGAAGAAGGCTCCTTCGAGAGACAAAAAGGTCACTCCTAAAAAGCTCGGCAAGAAGTCCGAAGAGAACGAAGAGAAATAACACGATCATCGAATAAAAGCGAAAATCATGATACGCCTCCACAAAATGTGGGGGCGTATTTATCATTTATTGCATAATGACTACTATATATTGCCCGTCTGTGTTAAAATAAACCGTCAGAATATTATCAGGATCTGAAAAAGGGTACATAAATGTCAAAAACCGGGATAAAGCAAATAATCATCATACTGATGACCGCAGCCATGATATCAGGCATGGCGCTTGTCGTGTCGGGCGAAGACAGTTCCGTAAATGTCGATGTTACGGGACAGAAGGAAGGCTTTTCCGCCGTCCTTTACGATAATACAAAAGGACTTCCTACCTCCGAAGCTAACGCGATCGCTGAGACTTCAGAAGGATTCATATGGATAGGGAGCTACGGCGGGCTGATCAGATATGACGGCAATTCCTTCGAAAGGATCGATTCCACAACAGGTATCGCAAGCGTCGTCAGCCTGTATGTCGACAGCAAGGACAGGCTGTGGATCGGCACGAACGACAGCGGAGCCTTTGTGATGGATAAGGGCGAATATACTCAGTTCAATAAAGAAGACGGGCTGAGGTCGCTTTCTGTACGGGCATTCTCAGAGGATAAGGACGGAAACATATATATAGCAACGACGAAGGGCATATCCGTGCTCGACAGCGATCTGAAGCTGACCGCCATCAAAGATGAAAAGATAGCAGATGCCTATGTATGGGAGATAAATGCCGGCAGCGACGGAACGCTTTACTGCAATACGAACAACAACGAAGTATTCACGCTGAAAGACGGCAGGCTGGACGAATACTACACGGCGGATGATCTCGGGATCTCAGATGCCACATGTATCACGCCGGATGACAATGATCCCGGCATGGTATATATCGGCACTGAGGAATCTACGGTATATCACGGCACCCTGTCGGAAAAACTGAACGACAAGACTTCTGTGGACATGGCTCCGCTCTCATACTGCAAGAGCATAACGCCTATTGATGATCAGGTATGGGTCACGACCGATTCCGGCATAGGCATCATCAGGGGAGGCAAGGCATATACTCTTGAAGATCTGCCGATGTCTCACTCGATCGACGAGATGATGACCGATTACCAGGGAAATCTCTGGTTTACATCGTCAAGGCAGGGTGTGATGAAGATCGTCAGGAACAGATTCCTTGATATCTTTGAGAAATACGGACTTGAACCGGCCGTAGTCAATACGACGTGCAAACATCTCAGCCAGCTGTACATCGGCACTGACGCCGGCCTCATAATAATCGACGAAAGCACGGGCGAGAGGGTAAACAACGAACTGTCGGCCATGCTCTCCGAAGCCAGGATCAGGAGTATCGAAAAAGACAGCAAAAACAACATCTGGATATCTACTTTCAGCCCGGAATGTCTTGTCAGATACAGTGACGGAGCGATCAGGAGATTCACGACCGGAGACGGTCTGCCTTCTGAGCGGATAAGAAGCGTATCCGAAACAAAAGACGGCCGGATCCTTGTGGCCTGCACGGGCGGAGTTGCCGTGATAGAAGGCGACAGCGTCAAAAAGGTCTATAACGATAAGGACGGACTCGCAAATACCGAGATACTGACCGTTGCCGAGGCGGACAACGGAGACCTGGTCTTCGGATCGGACGGAGACGGTCTTTATATCATACATGACGGAAAGACTCTGCATATCGGAACGGAAGACGGTCTTACCTCGGACGTGGTCATGCGCGCCAAGAAGGACAGGTCGAGAGATATACTGTGGCTGGTAACAAGCAATTCCATCGCTTATCTGGATAAAGACAACAAAGTGGTGAACATACATAAGTTCCCATACTCGAACAACTTCGATCTTTACCAGAACAGCAGAGACGAGATGTGGGTGCTCTCCAGCAACGGCATATACCAGGTGCCGACGTCCGAGATGCTTGAAAACAAAGAGATAAGCCCATTGTTCTACGATACCGACAACGGTCTTTCGTGCATAGCGACGGCTAATTCATACAGCGAGCTCACAAAGGACGGGGATCTGTATATCGCCGGCAACACCGGGGTGAGCAAGGTCAATATCAATCTGGATTTTGATGACGTTGCAAGCACAAAGGTCGCTGTGCCGTACGTAGAGGCAGACGGAAAGTTCTATTATCCGGACGCGAAAGGCGTGATAACAGTACCGAAGCACCCGTCAAAGCTGACGGTTTACCCTTATGTGTTCACATACTCTCTTATAAATCCTGATGTGACATATTATCTCAGAGGATTCGACAAGAGCAAATCCACGGTCAAGAGGAGCGATCTGGTGCCGACTGACTATACGAACCTGAAGGGCGGCACTTACAGCTTTGTGATAGATCTTTCGGACTCGATGGGACACGATACCGCAGAATACAAAACCCGGATCATCATATCGAAAGCGTTCTACGAAAAGCCGTGGTTCTATGTACTGGTCGCCGCCGTTATCGCCGGCATCATAGCTTCTATCGTAAAGCTCTTCATGATGCGTCAGGCAAGGGCCTACGAAAAGAAAGAAAAAGAGAACAAGCAGCTCGTCAAGGAAGTCACCGAGGCCTTTGCGAAGACCATCGATATGAAAGACAAGTATACCAACGGCCACTCGATGAGGGTCGCCAATTATACTGCGATGCTCGCAGAAGAACTGGGCTGCAGCGAGGATGAGATAGAGAAGTACTACAACATAGCTCTCCTGCATGACATAGGCAAGATAGGCATCCCTGAAGAAGTCCTGAACAAGCCGGGCAAGCTGACTGACGAGGAATTCGCGATAATCAAGTCGCATTCAGGCCTGGGCTACAACGTTCTCAAGGACATCAGCATCATGCCTGAACTGGCTATAGGCGCCGGAAGCCACCACGAAAGACCTGACGGAAAGGGCTATCCTAAGGGACTCAAGGGAGATGATATCCCTCGCGTTGCCCAGATCATCGCCGTTGCGGATACCTTCGATGCTATGTATTCCGACCGCCCGTACAGACGCAGGATGAACTTCGACAAAGTGATGGAGATCATGAGAGAAGTCTCCGGCACCCAGCTTGAAACCGATGTCGTCGAAGCTCTGCTGAGGCTTGCCGAAAAAGGCCAGCTCCGCGCAAAGGACGACCGCGGAGGAGGCAGCACCGAGGATATAAACAACATCCACAAGCGTCAGGACGAAGAAGAGAAAAAGAGCAAAATGGAGAAGGTAAAAGACGAAGAAGTGACTGAATAGAAGCTTCCGTGACTGATGACGGTACATCTGCATGCGCCCCTGTTTTGAACGGGGGCGCATTACTTCACGGAAGTATTCAAATTAGTACATTTCACAGTGCTTTCAGACAGCGAATTCCATTGAAAAACAAGGCTCAAACGAGTACAATAGATTGAATAATTGTTAATTGTCGTATTTTGCGCTTTTTGACAAATTCAGACAAAAACTGAAAGGTATTTTAGGGAAATGAAAAAAGGCAGAAGAAAAGTATTAGCGGTATTGATCGTGCTGCTGCTCATCGCTTCGTGGACTGTAACGTTCACCGGAATAGGCGATAAAGTAGACAACCTCGGCAAGGAACTCAAGTACGGACTCGATATCAACGGCGGAGTCTATGTACTGCTCGAGGCAGATACGCCTGAGACGGGCACAGAGCTGACAGCGATCATGAATCAGACAAAGAGCGTTCTCGAAAACAGAGTCAACGCCATGGGTATCAGCGAGGCCGCGGTCTCCATCGAAGGAAACAACAGACTCAGGGTCGAGATGCCTGGCGTCGAGAATGCCGAGGAGGCGATCGAGCAGATAGGACGTACTGCCCAGCTGCAGTTCTTCCTTGCTGACGGGACACTTGCCCTGACTGGCGAAGGGATCAGCGATTCACAGATAGCCAACGACACTCAGAACGGCGGCTACAAGATAACGATAGATTTCACATCCGAGGGCAGCGACCTCTTCGCGGATGCCACTGAAAAGGCATACAGCGGGCAGGTCGAGGCAAAGATGACAGATGAGAACGGCAATCTGGTCGATCCTGCGGCAATCGTGATCTGCCTCGACGACGAGGTCATATCCGCTCCGACCGTGCACGAAAAGATCAATTCGAGATCGTGCGAGATCACAAGACCGGGAGGGTTCAGCGAGACCGAAGCTTCATCACTCTCAGCTCTGATCAGAGGCGGTGCGCTTCCTGCTAATCTCACCGAGATCAACTCTTCGGTACAGACAGCCACTATCGGCGCAAACGCCCTCCAGCTCTCAGTCAAAGCCGGAGCTATAGGCCTGGGACTCGTTCTCGTGCTCATGGTCATCGTATACGGCATGCTCGGTCTCATTGCAGACCTTGCGCTGCTTCTGTACATACAGCTCGTGCTCTGGACAATGGCCGGCATGGGATCAGTACTGACCCTGCCTGGTATCGCGGGTATCATACTTTCGATAGGTATGGCAGTTGACTCCAATGTCATCATTTTCACGCGCATCAGAGAGGAGATATCCAAAGGCAAGTCGGTCAAGGTAGCCGTCGACATGGGATATCACGCCGCACTGACTAC
>CACYHM010000084.1 GCA_902774195.1 uncultured Eubacteriales bacterium | reverse complement strand
TGACCAGCCGTTTTTCTTTCTGTTTTCTATGATCTTATCTGCAAGTATCATCTTATTTCCTCCTCCGCTTTCAATGCGCTTTGCCGCGCCCGTTTTGCTCCTGCTTTCTGCTGCAAGAATACCCTTGAGGACGGTTGCGCTCTACCAAGCGGACTTTTCAATCTGTCAACCGGCGGTTGCAGTTTGTTCATTTTTCGGGTTTTGCTCCCTTTTTTATCTTCAGGCTCCGTAGATGGTCCTTCTGCTCAGGCGTGATGCGGTAACTCTCGACCGACTTCTGTATCGCCTTGTTGTGGGTCCATTCATCGAGCCTTTTTTCTTCAATGAACGTCAGCGCTTCGTCCCAGTTCTTCGCAAGAGCCGTCGCGAAATACCAGGCGCGCATCATGTTCACATAGTATTCGTCCGACTCTATGCCCGCCACCATCTCAGGATACGCAGGGTCGAAGTCCTCTCCGAGGAAGTGCTCCATCAGCATGCCGGCGCCGAATCTCACCGTATACGTCTCGTCCGAGTCGATCCATTCCTTTATGTGCCGCAGCAGATCCTCCCTGTTCTTTCTGAAGACCTTAGGCGACATCTGGTCGCAGGTGGCCCAGTTGTCGACATAAGGGAGAAAAGCGCAGACACCTTCGATGCAGGTCTCATAGTCCTTCATGCCCGACAGGATGAAGGCGTGCAGCTGGTCCTCGTCGAAATACTCATGCGGAAGCGAGGCCAGGAACTCCCCGATGTCGTCCCTCTTCGCAAGCTTCTTCGCGAGCGCGCGAAGCTGCGGTGTCCTGACTCCTATCACCCGTTCCGGCGCGACAGTCGGCATCAGTTTGATCTGAAAGTCTCTGTATTTCTCATCTCTGAGAGAGAAAAGCTCTTCTTTTATCTCAGCGGTGATCATTCTGTTTCCCCTCTTCATTCTCCTAAAACGGCATCAGGACAGCGTTCTCTGCCCTGATGCCGCTGTTGTCCGACCCCCGGCGCAGCTCATGATGCGCCTGAGCGTTTATGACGCAGCAGTACAGTCCTTTATCACTTCTGCTCTGCCCAGTACTCCGTCACGCCGAGAACGGTCTCTCCGTCGATCTGCACAGCGCACGGTCTTGAGAACTTCACGTGGACCTTGTTGCCTTCGATTATCTTGAACATGTCGGTCAGCTCGACGTGCGTGCCCTTGAAAATGCGCGGGAACCTGGCGAGAGATCTCAGCTTGGACGGGCAGCTGTATACGACCACGGTCAGTTTTCCCGAGAAGCGGTCCTGTCCCGGAGCCAGCATCATGCCTCCGCCGCAGTACCTGCCCTTCATGGAAGGCGCCAGCCATACGTTGTCGTATGTATATTCCCTGCCGTCCACCTCGATCCAGGCGGTGCACGGCTTGAACGCGTACAGCAGTCCCTTGATCGCGATCGCTGTATAGTTGATCTTCTTGTTCGGCTTTTTAGCCTTTATCCGGTCGGCCTCCTCACAGCAGTACCCGTCGATGCCGAAGCTCATGTTGTTGATGAACTTGTAGTCCTTCCCGTTCACCCTCGCGACCGGAAGATTCTTCAGATACTTGTTGAGCAGCACCTCATGCCCGGGCGTGTCGCCTATGTCATAGAGGAAGTCGTTGCCCGTTCCGTTGCCGTACAGGTAGACGTTATTTTTGAGGGCGTCCGTGTCGACATGGTTTATCAGATAGTTGATCGTGCCGTCGCCGCCGACTAAGACGACCTCGTCCTCGTCCTTGAGCTTCGAGAAGTATTCCGCGTAATCGAGCTTTGACGCGTCGATAAGCTCGGCTCCTATGCTGTATTTCAGGATGCCGTTGTTTGCAAGAGGATTATACAGATAGTATTTCATCGTTCCCTCCTTGATCAGTACAGTGTCAGTGCAGTATCAGTCCCAGTACTATAAGGAACTCGCCGAGCGAGTATGTGAGCATGACAAGAAAATGAGTCTTCAGACGGCCGTTCTCGTTGAAGCGCACGAAGAACAGCGACGTGTCGGATATATAGAATAAAAGCGCGCCGATAGCCGTGATCGAAGCCGCGGTCCCCGGCAAACTCATCGAGCGGAACCACGCGAAGCAGTTCATGCTGCCGTTTATCAGCAGGTAGAGCAGCATCGGCCAGAAGAGAGGCTTCGGCAGATACGGCTGCAGCTTTATGAAAATGATGACGGTCGCGGCGGCGAACATCAGCGGCAGCACGATCAGGGCAGCCTGCGGCACCCTGCTCATGTCCGTCATGCGGGCGTAGGTGATCACGAAGAAGAAGTGGCTTATCATGAAGGAGATGCCGCCCGCGGTGAACCATTTGTTGCCGTGCGGTATCAGCAGCACATCCCCTATCCATGAAAAGATCAGCGCGAGCACCACGGTCATCAGCACAGGCTCTGCGCTGAAACAATAGTAAGCCAGCAGCGTCAGCAGGATAAACGGCTTCGTCTTTGCGCGAAGAGCCTTGTCCTGTCTGATCGAGGCGTAAAGGTGAACGCCCGTCACTATGAAAAACAGCGCCAGTGCGATCTTGTCCATCACAGATAGTATACCCTAAAACAGGGCCCCCTGTCATTTCACCAGACTGTCGTTTTCGTATGTCCTGAGCTCACAGTTGCCCTGTGAGAAATTGATGTAGTCTTCGGGATCCATGTCCTCGAAGTAGCCGCGGATTATCCTGCATATGCCGCCGTGCGTGACGAGAAGCACGTTCTTCCCCTCCGTCTCCCTGATCAGCGGATAGACCCTGGCGGCCATCTCTTCGTAGGATTCCGTCCCGGGATAGCCCGCGCAGAACTTCCTCTTCGCCTCCTGGTATCCGGCGTCGAATCTGTTGACTCCCTCGAAGCGTCCGAAGTCCTGCTCGATCAGCCGGTCGTCGGTCCTGTATCCTATGCCTGTCGCCTGTGATACCGCTTCCGCTGTCTGTCTCGTCCTCATGAGCGGGGAGCACCGGATCTCATCTATCTCAAGGCCCTCGAGCGAACGGGCAAGTCCGCGCGCCTGCTCCTCGCCTGTCGCATCCAGCGGTATGTCGGTGCGTCCCAGCACCTTATTGAGAGCGTTCCACCCGGTTTGTCCGTGTCTTGTAACGTACAGCATGCGGCCCCTTTCTTTAATCCCTGCTTTCTCCGATAAGTTCCTTCAGCGTCTGATACAGCCGGTCAGGCTCCACAGGCTTTGACAGATGCGCATCCATGCCGACCTGCAGCGAGCGCTGCACATCTTCGTCAAAAGCATTCGCCGTCAGCGCTATGATCGGGACTGTTTTCGCATCAGGCCTGTCGAGGGAGCGTATGGCCTCAGTCGTCTCAAGGCCGTCCATCTCAGGCATGCGTACGTCCATCAGGATCGCATCGTAATAACCTTCAGGGCTGTTCCTGAACATATCGAGAGCGGCTCTTCCGTTCTCGGCGTGATCTATCTCTGCATCGCTCGCCTGTATGAGCTTCTTCATGATCTCGGCATTGATCTTCACATCTTCTGCCATCAGGATATGCCGTCCTCTGAGGTCGGCCGGCCCTCCTGTTTTGCGCTCAGCATGATCGTCAGCGCCGCCGGCATGCCCAGACTTGCTGTTGGTCAGCGTGATGACTACTGTAAACACCGTACCGGAGCCTTTCTCGGACCTGACCGATATGGTGCCGTTCATGAGTTCAACTATATTCTTCGTTATAGCCATGCCAAGCCCCGTACTGCCGTACTTGCTGGTCCTGTTGCTGTCCTCCTGCGTGAACGGATCGAATATCCTCGGGATGAATGTCTTGTCCATCCCCACCCCGGTATCCTTTATGCGGAACCTGATCGACGAATGATCCTCGTACACGGCCGTCCGCTGCACGGTGAAGCTGACAGTCCCCGGCGCGTCCGTGAACTTGATCGCATTCGAGAGGATGTTCAGGAGCACCTGCTTGAGCTTCATTTCGTCGCCGATATAGTAATCGTTTATCTTGCCGATGACACTGCACTCATAATCAAGGCCCTTGTCGTCGCACTGGGTCCTGACCATGGTATTGATCTGATCGAGCATGTCCCTGAACGAGAACTCCTCCTTGTGCAGCACGAGGCTTCCCGATTCTATCCTGCTCATGTCGAGGACGTCATTTATCAGGCTCAGCAGATGGTTCGCGCTCTCGTTTATCTTTTCGAGGTATTCGCGCGTCTCATCAGGTATGTCCCCGTTATTGAGAGCCAGACTGTCCAGTCCGATGATGGCGTTCATAGGCGTACGGATCTCGTGGCTCATATTCGAGAGGAACGCTGTCTTTGCCTTGTTGGCTTCTTCGGCCGCTCCCAGCGCCTCTATGAGCGCCTGGTTCTTTGCCATCGTGTCGCGCATCTCGGTATCTATGACAGTCAGCCCGAGGCCTACCGCGTGCACCGTATGATCGTCCCGGTTCTTCGCGTGACGTACGCCGGCCATTCGTATCATCTCGTAATACTCCCTGCCGTCTCTCTGCACCAGATAGCGGTACGCGATGATCGGTTCGTCCTTCAGGGAGCTGCGTATATGATCCGGATCTATGAAGGACAGGAATCCTTCGCGGTAGTTTTCGGCGACATAATGATCCGCGTACCATGTAAAGCGCTCAAGATACGGGAAATGCTCTCCTTCCGGAGTCTGTTCCTTATCATTAGGATCCCCTCTGTAGCAGACCGCGTCATCATTATCCAGATCGACATGATAGACGCATCTGTAGTCAGACGCCAGAGCGGTGATCATTCTGTCCTGCTGCTCGCGGCGGGTCTGCTGCTCCAGAAGCTTTGCGTTCACTTCCTCCATTTCTTTACGCGCGTTTTCCTTATCCTTTATCTCCCTTACAGACCGCCTGATGTCGCGGACAAGGAAAGCGATTATGATGCCCGCGACTCCGAAGATCAGCAGGCCGAAAAGCAGGGCGTGGTCGCGTATCATGTCTGCTGCCGAGTAAGAATAAAGCTGGTCTGTATAGTGGTATGCCAGATTCTGCGCGTAGTCGGCGCCGAGCACGTTTATGCCGCGGTTCAGGAGCTTGAGCAGTCCCTCGTTTCCGGTCTGCACGCCGAAGCATCTGTCATCATCGTAAGTCGTCTGCAGCATTGAGAGCTCCGAATACCTGCTGTTTTTGAGTATATCGTCCGCTCTGAGGCCGTTCAGGGTCGTGCAGCCCGCCTTGCCGTCGATCACCGCCTTGAGGCAGGCGTCTATCGACGGATACATCGTTATCTC
>CACYHM010000083.1 GCA_902774195.1 uncultured Eubacteriales bacterium | reverse complement strand
AGCATCCCTATAAGATTCACCTCGTCTCCTATCATCTGCTGGGAACAGCATATGACGTTGAAGGCTGAAGGAGGCATCCGTCCCTCGAGCGAAAGATATGAAAAACCTTTCTCCCTCAGCACCAAGTCATTATGTTCATCAGCAGGGCACAGCAAACGCTCCACGATCCAGGAGGGATCATACTCATGCAATTCCTGATAGAACAGCTTGACTGCAACAGAACAGCTCGCCTCCGCGCTTGCATTGACATCTGCCAGCGCGATGCGGAAATGGTCTTCAAGCGTTCCGTCATCAAAGGCTTGCTCCCAGTCGAAACGGAAGCTGTTCATCTCATCGCCCAGCAGGGTCCCGGGCGCATTAAGCAGATAGTCGTTCTCGCTGAACCACTTTTCAAAGTCCTTTCTGGTCTGAAATCTTTTCTGCCACTTTCCGTCTGTCATGATCTTTCCCTCTATCAGAGTCTACATCAGAGCTGCTGCTTCGTTCAAGGTGATACTTAATGGTCGGGAGCATCTTGCCAAAAGGCAGTCAGGATAATACAATCAGAGCAGCAGGATCTGAAAAGATCATGCAGTATATCGGCTTTCACATGTTCTGTTCTTTTTCAGGGAGGATCAAACTGATGGACTGCCTTATAATCGGCGTTGCCGGCGGTACAGGTTCCGGCAAATCGACATTCACAAACCGCATAAAAGATGAATTCGGAGACAAGATATCTATAATGTATTATGACAACTATTACAGATCTCACGATGACATCCCTTTCGAAGAGCGTAAGCTCATCAATTACGATCACCCCGATGCTTTCGAAACGGATCTGTTCATAAAGCATCTGAGGATGCTGAGAAACGGCGAAGCTGTCGACTGTCCGGTGTATGACTACACGGTGCATAACCGCAGCAAAGAAACGGTAAGGATAGAGCCGTCTCCGGTGATAATAGTCGAGGGGATCATGGTGCTTCAGAACGAAGATCTCAGGGATCTGCTCGACATAAAAATATATGTGGAGGCTGACGCCGATGAAAGGATACTGCGCCGCGTCATCCGTGACGTAAAGTACCGCGGAAGAGACGTGGAGGGTATAGCCATGCAGTACCTGACGACAGTAAAGCCGATGCACTATATCTATGTAGAGCCTACGAAGTATCTGGCAGACATAGTTCTCAACAGCGGCATGAATGACGTCGTGTTCGATGTCATCAAGGTAAAGATACTCTCGCATCTTGCAAAAGAAGAACAGTGATCAGAGGACATTCCCTTGATCACTGTTTCTCTTCTATGTTTTCTTTTATAATTCCTCTCCGCCGTCATAAGCCTTGTATTTATAGCATGTCTCGTGGTCCACACTGAGATGTCCGCCGTTTTCCTTTGCTTCAGCCTTGAGGCCTTCGATCACACAGTCGCGAACGATCTTGTCATTTGCCACCAGACTGTCTGTTCCGTTTAATCCGTACAGCGGATTTACGGCCCCCTGTTTTGTCTTTTCAGCGACGGCCGCGAACTCGATCACTGCGACTCTGACTTTTTTGTCCTTCCACCCTTCTTTCCATCGTCCGTCATGGTAGATCAGTTCTCCGTCCTTAACAAGCGCAGTAACGACAGTGTCCTTGTATTGTTTGTTCGGATCTGACGCCGGGTCGTCCTCAAAAAAGCAGTCGATACCGGTCATGCAGGTGAAAAGAGTAAATGCTCCGCCGTTCATCCCGAAATTCAGTACATCCAGCAGTTCTCCGTATGTGAGGTCATATTCATACAGTCTGTCATCGAAAGGCAGCATCGTGAACATGTCGCCCATGGTCACTGAGCGGCGGTCGTTCCCCGGATTAAGGTACATATTACCGCGTGTCCCGGACCTGTTTATAAATGCTACCTCAGCACCGGTAGATCGTCTCATGGCATTGAGCACAAAATTGTTCTCCGTTGATGATCTGTTGCCGCTGCCTTCGATAGTATCCTTGGTCACGTCCTCCGTGATGTATCCGATCTCTTCCTCAAGGTACGGCCTGACCCTGTCGATATACTCATCCGTCAGCTCGATGGCCTCATGGTCAAGCTCCTCTGCGTTCTTCTCATCATCGACAAGTTTGCTCTCATCATCGGCAGTTTTGATGCACTGCGCTTTGTCATCGGCGCCTTCCTTTGTGCGGAGGCCGCCTCTGCCGTCATTTTCAAATACCAGTTCATCGTAGACATATGTATAGGCGCTGCCTGAAGGACTAAGGTACCTGAGACCCCATTCAGTGGTATCACTGACACTTTTGTGTATGTGGCCTCCGAGAACGAGATCTACCGGAGTGCCCTCTCCGAGTCCTTCCGCGGCCTTCTGTGCATTCCCGTGAGACAGCAGTATGACCGCTTCGCATCCCTTTTCGCTCTTGAGCTCCCGGGCCAGCCGGTTCGTCTCATCATAGTCTTCCGATATGCTGTAGCCGAGATCCGTAAATTTCTTTTCAGGATTCGAAAGGGAATAATCTTCGGCAAAGCCCAGCACGCCTATTCTGGCTTTTTTCGTCTTTCCGGCATCATCTGCGGCTTCCTTATTGAGTATCACGTAGTCATCAGCAAATTCCACCTTATTGCCGTCCTTGTACAGGTTCGAGCATATGACAGGAATGTCGTTCTTATGTTTTTTCCCGTCTATCTCGTAGTCGCGCATGGTCTGATCAGTATCGATCACCTTTTCTACGCCCCAGTCGAATTCGTGATTGCCGACTGCCACAGCATCGTAGTCCATCTCATCGAATACCGCCGACATAGCTTCGCCTTCACTCAGAAGCGAAAGCGAAGAGCCCTGATAGATATCGCCGCCGTCCAGAAGCACGAGCCTGTCGGGATCCTCGCCGTCCTCCGTCATTCTCGCATCATTGACCTTGTCGGCAATGTATGCGACCCTGTACTGATAGTCAGGGTCTTCCCCCGTTACAAGCGCTCCGTGGATATCCGATGTTTCTATGACCGCAAGCCTGTATTCGCCGGTCCCTGCAGCAGGAAAGAGCGGGGTCGCAACGATCAGGACAGCAAGTACCAGTGCGCTGATGCAGAGCATGACAGCGATCTCCATGTACCATTTTTTCTTTACGGTGTCATTGTTCATCGTTTCATCTCTCCGTTATTCCTAAAGATATTACAATCACTTCCAGTAAATATAAAGTCACGTTCATAATATCATTTTTTATGGTTTTTTAGAAAGAAATCATGTAATATGTTTTCAAAGGAAGGTACACGTAAAGTGTGTTTCAGGAAGACCGGACAAGCTGCATATCCACGCGTCTGAAACCGCAGCAGCCTAAGCCGGTCTCGTGGCTCACCGGCAAAATCCCCTTCCTTTTTTGTGGACTTTTTTAGAGAGTAGTATATAATATGATTTTGAAGGAAGGTACACGCAAAGTGTGTTTCAGGAGGATCGGACAAACTGCATATCCACGCGTCTGAAACCGCAGCAGCCTAAGCCGGTCTCGTTGCCGACTCGCAAAATCCCCTTCCTTTTTTGTAGACTTTTTTTGAAAGCAGTATATAATATGATTTCGAAGGAAGGTACACCGCCAGGTGTGTTTCAGGAAGATCGGACAAGCTGCATGTACACGCGTCTGAAACCGCAGCAGCCGAAGCCGGTCTCGTGTCCCGCGCGCAAAATTCCCTTCCTTTTTTATTTTTTTGCTGCACAACTTCTCAGGCTATGATCATAAAGATTCCCTTGTAGCCACTACATCCGCTGCAGCACCCTGTGTCGGCGCTTCTAACGTGCACCTTCCTATGGACAGCAGCAGCTCCGCGCCTTTCCTTCCGTACGAGAAGTACCGGTATATCTCAGGCGGTATTATGACTCTTCCGCCCTCCCGTACCTGATCGATCGTGTCAAATAACAGCTCCAGCAGATCTGACTCGCTGCGGCCGACCAGGCTGTTCTGATATCCCACGATAACATAATCGAAGCCTCCCTTCGCATCTGACAGAGTATCCGGCGACACTACCTGCATGCCCTCTTTACGTTCCGGTGTATCCGTCGCCAGTAGTATGCTTCCGCAGCAGCCGTTCCTGCGTATCACCTCGCTGAAGTCTGTCATAGTGTCTTCCCTTTTGAACCACGGTCTTGACATTCCTTCGTTCAGCAGGAACTGGAAAAAGCTCTTCTCTATCCTTCTCAGGAAACTGAGTTCCGACAGTACGACATTTTCGTCGTCATGGACCATAAATATCATGCCTCCGCTGCTCTCAACATCCCTCGTCTTGAAATAGTGCTTCGGCGTAGAAACTTTTTCTGCGGACAGGCTGAACACACTTCTGAGTCTTTTTGCTACGACCCAGACAGGATGATCTTCTACATCCATCTCGTTCGGCACCATGATGAATTTCAGCACCGCTTTGCGGTGAGGGCGGTAAGGCTTTGCCGCATCACGTTTGAATTTCTCGGGATCGAGCATGCTGTCGAGCATGGAATCCGTCTCATGCTGGCCGAAGATCATATCCATGTATTCGGCAGGCTGAGTACCGCCTATAGGGCGGCAGTTTACTTCTATAAGCACCGGGCCGTCCTTGTCGAGCATATATTCGCCATGGATCATCCCGTACTTTATCCCGATCGCGTCGGCGACTTTCAGCGCGTATTCTATCAGTGCACCATGACCCGGCTCGAGCCTCATGATGTTTTCCATGTAGTCATATATATATGCGCCTTCAGGAGTCGCTACCTTTCTGTACCTGAGAACAGATGTGACTCTGTGCATCCCGTCGCACGAAGCAGTATTGACTATGTGCTCCGTACCGACTATACGTTCCTGCACGAGCACTTCCCTGTTCTCATTGCCGAAAAAGTTCTTCATCGACAGGACTTCGCTTACGGCGTTTTTCACTTCATCAAGATCGTCGCACAGAAAGAGTCCCTGGCTTCCTGCACCCCGTAGAGGCTTTACCACTGCAGTAGTAAAGCCGTTTTCGCGGCAGAATTCGAGCGCTTCCTCCGGAGATTTGACTATTCGCCCTTTGATCGAACGTATGCCGGCGTCTTCCAGCGCTTTCTGCATGGCGTCCTTGTTGATCATTTTATCGATATTCTTCCACGGGTTTCCCGGAAGTCCTAGCTCGTCCGCAAGATGTGTCGCCAGCGGCACTCCGTTTTCCGAGCCTGCTATCACCAGGACCGGCTCAAAGGACCTTACAAGCTCAACAGTCTCTTCAAAGGAATCCGCCTCTTTTATGATCTCCGAAAAAGACCTCCTGTATTCTATAGTTAATACTATTCCGGCAGTCAGCGATCCCTTCTCTGCAAATTGCCGTATCTTAACGCGTTGCTTTCAGCCCCCTGATCGAATATTGTCCGGTCAGAACCTATACAGCTTCACATAGTCTTCAGGTTTTGCACCTGTTTTCATGTACCTCAGCAATATCTCGGCAGCAGCTCTGCTGTCTGAATCTGCCTGGTGATGGTCAAGGCTGATCCCGTAATAATCACACATACAGTTCAATTTGTGGCTTATATCAGGAAGAAGCCTTCTGCCGATCTGGACGGTACAGCAATATGAGGCTGCCGGTTTCCAGTAAATATCGTAATAGCTGAGGCATTTCTTCAGTACACCCATATCAAAAGGAGCATTGTGCGCTACCAGGATACCGCTGCCCATCAAACCAGAAATCTGTTCCCAGAGTTCAGGAAAAGTCGGTGCGCCAGCGACCGTGTCTTCATCGATCCCCGTGAGCTGTGTATTAAAGGTATCGAAGAACGTCTCAGGATCGACGTATGAGAAGAATGAATCAGTAATCTCTCCATCCTCGATCACGGTGATACCTATTGCGCTTATCCGGCTGTTATATCTGTTCGGTGTTTCCACATCAAAAACTACATATTTCATGTTATTCGAATCTATCGTGTTCACAAAAACAAGCTTTGTCGGAGCTGTATATCATGGTTCAAATCTGATCGTACCGAAATACTCAGGGCAATGGAAATTCGGTGATTCCAGATCAATAGGCGACCACGAAAGGTAGTGTTTGTTTACAGTCTTGTTCCCGCATTTATAGAAATTGGCTTCCAGCTCCCCTTCAAACTTATAATCCGGATAGAACAGCCTGATGAATTTCAATGGGATCCTGTAAAACACTTCCCATCCATCTGAAGTTCTGTCTGTATGGATATCAAAGTATTCCTGAGCATCTTCTCTTACGATATCGATACGGTCAGTCTTTTTCGGTCCGAACCCCGTGTGAAGGCAGCCGTTCGGATTGATCTCAAAATTGAAGTAGTTTTGCGAGTCAGCGATTTTGAAAAAGAATTCGAGACAACTGTCTTCGTAGACAGGTGAAAGAGGCTCTGTATACTCAGCACGAATGTCTTTTTCGGTCGCACTGAGATGAACAAAGAGACATTCATCTGAATAGCATAGCTGTCCTTGCCCGCGGATCCCGTGCTCCAGTCAGGGTCTCCTTCTGTTCTGATGATCGTATATGACTCTTTCTGTGAAGCTGCATTTCCTTTCTCACAGGAAACTGTGAAAGTCAGCATTGCTGCTGCAAGCAAAATGACCAGTGCTTTTTTCATTGTTATTCGAATTCGATAATGCCCATGTGGTTATACCTATATACAGTATTATTTGATATCTGGTTTTGTCTATATGTATGTCAATTATCTGCATTATCAGCTTTTACCAGTCTTTTTGTCACCAATACGACACCATTTTAGATAGCTCTCATAGAAAACACTGTTATACCAAAGCATAGGCATTTCTCCATTGTATATGTTACACCCCAAACATCTCTGCTATCTCGTCATTGCACAGATCTACGTCATCCGGAACAACGTGCTTCCCCTTGAGAACGCCGAAAGGCCTCTCTTTGGTTTGCATATACGGAATAAGCTTTGCGACAGGTGTTCCGTTCCGTGCTATTATTATTTCATCCTCTTTAAGGTCAGCCCCGTCTCTTTGCTCTATCATAAACTTTTGCTTTACGTTGTTACATTCTCTTGTTAATCAACAAGTTCCTCTTCTTTTGCGTCGCCTATATAATACGCAACTTTAACCTTATTGTCCATTGGCGGTGTAATAATGCAGCCAACAATCGTATTGTTTATGAAACCATGTTTTACAGGAAGGATTAAAAGCGGGAGGCTCAATGTCCTCCCGTTTCTGTTATCTGAAGCTCTCCGGATAATTAAGTTTTATGCTTTCGGTTTCCGTAGCAATGCTTCCAAATTCACACTCTTCAAGTGCGGCTAGGGAAAGAACAATCTCATTCTCACCCGCACCAACAATAAGAGTGTCTCCGTGCTCCACGATGTATTTTGCGGATCCGCGGGAATAGTCCATGCGTTGCAGAAGGATCATGCGCGGGTCATTAGCCCCGTATTCCGTATAGATGTGCCAGTCGTTCGTATCGATGGATGCATCCTCCGGATCCTGCAGTTTAACCTCCTCCGTAAACTTCTGGAAGCAGCCTGACAGATTAAACCGTATTGCCCGTTCAACCGTATCAAAAGTATTCCTCACAATATTCTCTATCGTCGGCTTCTCATTTTTGTATGAGACGGATCACACCCATCGATATGACCGCTGCCGGGATCGATGCCGAAACCGTCATACCGACTCTGAGCCCCAGATATGCATTTGCAGCTCCGAATATGGCCGCCAGAATGATACCCATCACGACCGAAGTAGCTGTGAATTCCGGAGTCACCTTGTCGGCCGGTATATATGGCTTGAAATCCTGTTTCTTTTCATCCATTTATTTGTTTTCTCCTTTATCAGATGTCTGTTTTCACGAATCGCGGATCATATCTGTCCACAGAGAGTTCTGCTGATCTCACGGCTGAGGATCCCGGCTACCGCTGTCAGTCGCGGCACCGTTCATCCCGTATACTTGAATAATCCAGGAACGCCGGATCATCCTCTTCAGCTATGCCCGAAAAGCCTGCGGTATATCCTATCAGTCCTGCGAGTCTTTCTCTGGTCTCATGATGACGGTAGCCCTCTTCATAGATCAGATAGTCTCTTCTTATGAGCCTGTCGATGTCCATCAGGCACTGATTGATTGAGATATATGCTTCCAGCGCCTCATCACGCGTTCCTGCTTCAGTCGTGTCTCCAAGCGAGCGGATGTAT
>CACYHM010000082.1 GCA_902774195.1 uncultured Eubacteriales bacterium | reverse complement strand
CTGTATGTAAGATCTCTTTTACCGTCCGAAAGTGCGACGGAGCTCATGATGTCATGGCTGTATGAGTTGAGTTCCTTAATGAACTTCCAGCTCTTCTGCTCTATGATCTTTCCGTTTTCTATGCGGGCATTAATCGCATTGCGATGCTTTTTCTCTGAATCGAGCCTCTTCATGGCCTGTCTGGCTTCCTTTGCCTTGAGCTCGAAATAGTCGACCATCTTGTCCGTCGCATCGATGCTTGTCGCCTTGTAAGTCGATGTGGCTACGAAGGCATGCGCCAGATCGTTATCTCCGTAGTAGACAAGATGTGACTCCCGTCCGGCATTTTTCAGCGCTTCATGGTACATGAGCGTATAGTTGTTGAGGAAGTCCCCCCTGCTCGTCGTAAGGAATACCGGCGGCAGATTGCGGAGTATCTCATCGTTCTCCGGATCGAGATACTGCTTGAAGTTATCATCCGCCATTTTATCCCCGAAGAACTGGTCTTCAAGCAGCCAGCCTATAGGATCGCATCTGTCCGTATAGAACATTCCGCAGTGTAGGCCCAGGGCTTTGAACACCATCCTGGTAGGTTCATAGCCTATCGCCTTCTGAAGCTTTTTTGAGTTCTTCATTGCAGCCACATAGATCGCAAGATATGCTCCCGCGCTCTCCGCTGTCAGGAACACCCTTGTAAAGTCCACGTTGAAGTCCACCAGCCTTCGTCCGATATAGTCCATGCCTGCGCATACGTCATCGAGCTGCTCACATGCATTAGCCCTCGGAGCCAGGCGGTACTCGATGGAGAATACGAGATATCCTCTGCTTGCGAGCGCCCTTCCGTATGGCCTCGACATCCTTCGGTCGCCGAGCACCAGGCCGCCGCCGTGTATGTAAACTATGACCGGCAGTTCTGTATTTTCCGGAACTACAGGCTTGAAGATATCCATCGCGAGAGGTACTTCATCCCTATTCATGTACGGATTGTTAAGTATGTCCTCGACTTCATATTTGACCTTCGGGCTGATCTTTTCAGGTTCAGGGGGTGTCCCGGTCTGGTGCTTCACCCTCTGGCCCTGTACGCGCTCGATCAGGATACGTATGAATTCCTTGCGCACATTGCAGCTGTTCTGATTATCCATGACTTGCTACCCTTTCTTTTACTGCTGTCTGATACTGCCGGCGGTATTATCCGAAAAACTGATCGCAGCCAAGCGCGCTGTATTCAGTTTCTTCCTGTTTTGCTTTGAACTCTATCCCGGTCAGTTTTCCGTCTCTGCAGACACTTTCGACGGTATACGCTTTCCCGCCTATATATCCCTTTGTGATGAGATTCACGTCTACCTTCCCGGTCGCGTTATACGGTATATTGTCCGTTATGACGCACTCTTTCGGCAGTTTGTCCGGGTCGAATCCGTCCTGATCGCAGAAAGTCTGCATCAAAGCGTTCCTGACCTTTCTCCTCGCCCTGGCGCCGGTGCTGTCTGTCTGCACGTACAGTACCGGTATCGTATCGTAGCTCTTCTTGTCGTATTTCGGAACTACCGCGCAGGCTTCTATCCCTTCCTGTTTAGACACAGCGGTCTCTATGATGCCCGCGTTGAATTCGATTCCCTCATTGTTCACAAAGAAGCGGTTCATCCTTCCTGCGTAAGTGAGGCTTCCGTCTCCCGGAGTCGACACCAGATCGTATGTGCAGATGTATGGCTTTCCGTCGATCTTCTCTGTCTCGAAGAACACCGTATCGCCTATGCGTCCGCTGCTTATCGAATCCGAAGATATATACAGGCCTCCGGTACGCGGTCCGTCATCGAGAGAATAGTACTTGCCATCTTCCTCATCGTAGATGCGGACCTCGACTCCCGGAAGAGGGGTCCCGATCGTGTCAGCTGTTTCTCCGGCCGGATCCGGAATGATGCAGGCTCCGCCCGCCTCGGACAGTCCGTATCCGCTGACAGCCTTTACCCTGCTTCCGTGTTTTTTTATGAAGCTGTTTATCCTGTTGAGAGTATCAGGCGAAACATATGATCCGCCAAGAGTCACGAATCTGAAGCTCGAAAAATCAAGATCCTCAGGCGGACATTCCATCCATTCCTCGAACTGATTCGCGCTGGTGAGGAATATGCTGACTCCGTGATCCTTTATCGCCTTGCTGAACTTCATGTTGTATCCGCCCATAGGGACGATCACGTTCGTTATGCCCATAGCCAGCGGCGCATGGACCATGTCGATCATTCCGTACGCGGCGGTCATCTCTTTTGTCATCGCAGTGACCCCTCCCCCTGAGATCTGGCTGAACAGCTCGTGCTTCATCAGGCTTAGAGCTGCGGAATTCATAGCAAGATCCGAAAGAGGGATCGGCTTGTGTATGCCCTTCGTGGTGCCGGATGTGTGCGTGATGACAGCCGCCTCATCGTTTCTTTTTGAGCTGGCTGTAAAAGGAGTCGTTTCATAGCGGTCCATCAGTTTATCCATGGATACGACATCAGGGCAGACAGAGAGTATCCTCTCATAAAGCCTGGCCTGCAGCCTTTCGAGCGGATGCGCATAAGGCCCGTCGACATTGACAGGCAAAGAAACGGCATTCCTGATCCCGAGTTCGTCTCTCTTTTCAGAGATCTTCCTGAGAAGTCCCGGCCATGCGCAGGCATCTGCCATGATGATATCGCTTATTCCTTCTTTTCTTATGGCATCGCACCAGCTGTCCTCATCGTATGTATCCTCGATAGGTATCATTGAAACGGAGACGCCGAGCATGTTGAGCGCATAAAAAGCGATGATGCACTCCGCGGATATATTGCCAGTCATACCCACTCTCGACCCGTTTTTCTCGCTGATGCCGAGAGCGTTGAAAACTTCCGCATACCGGTCCCAGCATCGGAAGAGCTGGCGGTAGGTGTATTCGCGTCTGCCGTCGATCAGAGCGGTTGAATTCAGCCGCTCCTCGCTGAAGGAATTGAGTTCTCTGACGAACTTCCATGCCTTCTGGTCGGCTATAGTGCCTCTGCTTATTCTGCCCAGTATTATCTGATGATTATCCGATTCTTTTTTTGTCATCTGGATATCTCCGAAATAAGATTCAAAAAACGTATTTGTTAACCCTGATTATTATACTACTTGAAGCGTGATCATGAGACCATTGTTGTGAAAAAAACGCAATAAAAAAGCCCCTTGCGTCCTGCCGAACGGTCGGAGGCTTTCTGTTTTATCGTTATACCGCTTCAGGGTCGTTCAGTATCTTTCTGTCAAGAAGGCCCTCCTTGCTTGCAACGATGGTCGCGCATGCTATATCGCCCGTGGTGTTCGACATCGTGTCGAACATATCAAGCACCGGATCGATCGCTATCACGAGACCGATCGCCGAGATCGGGACTCCGATCTGGTTGAGCACTATGCCGAGGCAGACAAGGCCCGATCCGGGCACGCCCGGGCATCCCAGCGACAGCAGTATGATAGTGAGCGCCAGCGCCGGCAGAGCCGATCCCGGAACGTTCACACCATACATCTTTGCAAGGTAAAGACCTGTCAGTACCAGACTGATGCATGTGCCGTCCATATTGATCGTTGCACCCAGAGGTATCGAGAAATTACAGACCTTCGGGGATATGCCCAGTTTGTCCGTACAGGTCTTCAGGTTCTCAGGCATGGCTGCCGAGCTTGAGCAGAGAGTGAAACTCGTGAGCATGCTCTGACGTATCTTTCTGAAAAACACCGCAGGATTCACCCTTGCCATTACGAGCACTAATATGCCGTATATCGCCATCATGATAAGTATTTCGATCACGTTGGTGCAGAAGTATCCGAGCATCGTCAGGAAAGACGAACCTCCCAGGTTGACAAGCATCAGAGATATCGAGCAGAACACTGCGGCCGGTATGAACTTCGCTATCATCGATGTTACTGTAAGGAACAGAGAGTTGCATGCCTCGAATATCCCGCTCAGCACAGGCGTGTATTCACCTATCCTTCCCACTGCTATGCCGACCACCACGGCAAGGAATATCAGCTGCAGTGTATCCGATTCAAGGAACGGCTGTATGAAGTTTGACGGAACTATGTTTATTATCGTGTTCAGCAGCGAGGTGTCGACATTCGTATTTATGTCGACCGCCTGTCCGCCCTGCATCGCAAGAGCCGCGCCGAACCTGCCGGGGCTCAGCAGCATGGTCACAAAGAAGGACATGACGACAGCAATGACCGTTGTCAGCAGGTACATGCCCATCACCCTTGCGCCTATCCTCCCCAGCTCCGACAGGTCTCCGAAGCCGGATATGCAGGTGACTATCGAGAAGAACACCACAGGAGCGATCACTATCTTCAGCGCGTTCATGAACACTGTGCTCACAGGCGTCAGAAGGTAATCGCACACCCCTGCGCACAGCGCTTCGGGCATGATGAACTTCAGTATCAGTCCGAACAGTATGCCCAGAGCCAGCGCTCCCATCGTGAGCTTTATGGATGAGACGGTCGACTGGCCTGTCATAATGCGGACGCTGTTTACGCCGTCCTTATGACTGTACTTGAGGTTGGAGTCGTTCGCTTTCAGCAGAAACGTCCTGATCACCGTCTGGGCATCTTCATCATCTATGTCTTCCGAAAGCTCTTTTTTGCCGCCGTACAGATCGAATTCATTGCCTTTGACACTCATGTTTATGACGGTGTCGCCGAGCATCCTTTTTACCTGTATGCGTATGCTCCCCTCGCCTGTCGAATTCTCGATGAGCCTCAGCAGCATCTCTTCAGATGTTATCTCGGCCCTGACTGCCAGTCTGGTCGAAACACCGGCTTTCTTCAGTTCTTTTTCGATGAATTCGAGGCACTCGCTTATCGATGATACCTCGACAGGCCTGATTTTGATTTTACTGTTTATAAAATATTTCATTGTCCCGTTTCAAAGTATGGCCAGACGGCCAATTGCAATTGTCATTTCTTATGCTGGCAAAGATCAAAGGCAAAGCCCGTCGGTGAGACCACCATCGCCGATCTGGATGATTCCGTCTCTATGATGTGGCCGCTCTTCAGTACGAATCCCTGCTCCTGTAGCATCGCGAACGCCTCATCGAAATCCGATACGTTCATTCTGATGAGCGTAAGATCCTTTTCGACCTTGGCTTTTGCGATATCCACCTGATGGCCGTCTGCGTCCTTCATGGTGAAGTCGTAGATATCCCCCTCGGGATTCTGCTTGTGGGCAGCCTTGAATCCCATGGATTCGAAGAGTCTTACGTTCTTGTCGATGTTGTTTGTAACTATGAGCGGACTGAAAGTCGTTATCTTCATTTCTGTTT
>CACYHM010000081.1 GCA_902774195.1 uncultured Eubacteriales bacterium | reverse complement strand
GACCCAGTAACAGAGTCCCGCTATGATGCCGGTGAGCCCCGCCTCAGGTCCGACACTCGCACCGAAGACGAGAGGGATGAATGCGCAGACCAGTATCACGGCCATTTTGCTGTAATCGTAGTGTTTTTCTTTTCTGACCTTGCCCAGGACCTGATGGAGCTCTTCAGGATAGTCTCCGTACCTTTTGCGGACGAGCCCGGCAGCCAGGCCTCCGGCAGCGCATATCAGGACCGGCAGATATTTGAAGCCGGCCTTCGCCGGGATGGTCTCCCAGATAAGGCCGGTGCATATCCCCAGCAATCTCAGAAACAGCCATATCACCGCGCCGCAGAACGCGCCCAGCATCAGTGTGAGCATTCCGAGTTTGATTTCATTGCCAGTGCTTTTCTTCATCGTAATAATATTATAGTATTCGAAATATCCTTGCTAAGTTTTGTACTTCCTTATTTTGTCCTGTATCTCCTGAAGCTCTTCGCGGGACAGCTCGGTCAGGTGCTCCATCTTGTCGAGAAAGTTCGTTATGACCTCGTTCTCTCTTCTGTGCACGACTTTAATAGCTGACCACCACGCCCGAGAACATAGCGACTATCACGATCTCGTATACGGTCAGGAGTATCGTCAGAAGCCGTCCGGCGAATGTCGTTGCGACGAGGTCTCCGAAGCCTATCGATGTGCAGGCGACAAAGCTGTACCATACAGCATCGCCGTAGCCGTTTATGCCGGGCTCGAACAGCATGATCAGAAATGAGGATAAGAAAAACCATGCCGCGAATCCCGCAAGCACCTTATGAAAGCCTATCCTCTTTGTTACAGACCACAGAGTCCTTAGATTCATCCTGTCCTCCGTCCCTCCGTCAGTCGAGCGATTCCGGACCGAAGCTGAACGGCAGCATCTCATCGAGAGTATGCTCCAGATAGTCGTCCGGCTCCTTTGCCGAAAGGATTATCATGTTGTCCTTGTCGGCGAAGTCTCTCATGACCTGCCTGCAC
The DNA here is from genome assembly GCA_902774195.1 of uncultured Eubacteriales bacterium. The sequence continues at coordinate 7,735 of CACYHM010000081.1, read as the reverse complement.
GCCCCGCACGGCACGCAGTACTCCTCGCGCGCGAAGTCCGTGCCGCCGACTATCGCTATTGCAATGAGCCTTCTCTCTCCCTCGGCGACGGCGTGGAATATGGCGTTGCGCTCGGCGCATAAGGTGCCCGAGAAAGACGCGCTCTCTACATTGACACCGGTGTAGATCTCTCCGGAATCAAAGAGCGCTGCCGCTCCCACGTTATAGCGTGAATACGGCGCAAACGAATACTTCTGCGCCCCGATGGCCCTCCTGATGAGTTCGGCCTTCATTTCATTGTCGATATCAACAGCCTTTTTCAATATATCATCTCCAGTCTTTTCAGAATTCAAATCTCGGAGCATCCCTGTCCACCATGCCGGTCGCCACCGTGCAGCGGCTTCCGGATCTTGCGAAGTAGTTGGCAAGAAGCTCTGTGAAGTCCTTCATAGCTTTCTTTATCTCTTCGATGTTCACGTCCCTGAACCCGTCGATCGGGTAGAACACCGCAGTCGTCTTTTCGGTCATCTTGCCCTGTTCGCTCTGCCTCCAGGCCCAGCGGCGGGTCCTGACCTCATGGCCTGACACGTATACGATCTCTCCCGGTTCCGGATCGTCGTATTCGCCCTCCGGTGCGCCGAACGGTCTGAAGTGGTCCTCAGGGACCGCAGGTCTTACCTCGATGCCGGCCTCCTCGCTCCCTTTGCCTGTTCCGTCAGGTCTGAGGAAGGTATACATGTCGTGAGCTCCTATAGGCAGCCTGTATTTCAGAGATACGGCGTTCCCGAGGTCAACGGCCGGATTGATGTGAGGCATCCCCTTGCCCTTCGCGATCCTGTCCATCAGAGCCTCGATGGCGCAGGCGTACCTGTTCGGATTGACACCTATAGCCCTGAACGCTTCGCGGTAAGGCGTAACACAAGGGTCATCCTTCGCCTTGTTGCCCGAAGCCTCGAAGTACTGCCTGCATTCTTCGGCGTATTTATCGAGCATCTCCGTGATAGCCGGCACATCCTTCGTATTGTCTATCCCCTGGACCGCGACGACTCCGACCGTGAACTCCGGCATTTTATCGAACACCTCTTTGCTTACTTCAAAATACATTCCGTCCCTCCGTTTGTTTCCTTATATCTGTACACTTGATTTTACACGCAGGCACCTTTATTTGCAAAAAATACGGCAGGGAGAACGAACTCCCCGCCGCGTCCGCGTCTGTTTTATTGGATACCGGCTATGCTCCGAGCGCCTCGTTAAGAGCGTTCACCAGCTGATCGGCGTCAAGTCCGTGGACCTGAGCTGCCTCGACTATGGATTCACCCTGGGATGCAGGGCAGCCGATGCACATCATGCCGTTCGCGAAGAACGTGCGCACGAGTTCAGGATGAGCATTGATTACTTCTCCGATTACCATATCCTTAGTGATCATTTCTGTAGTCTCCTTTTATCTCTGAAATATACGGTTATACGTTTTCTGTATTGCTCCACTATAGTACAACCGCAGGGGTCCAAAATCAAGTAAATTCCTATAAATCGGGTAGGAAATTTTAGAGAGCCGCCCTTATAGCCGCCAGGAACTCGTCATACTCTTCGAATGCCGGGTACTGCGGATAGTCCTTCCTGATCTGCTCTGTCGTCCTGAAGAGGAAGCCTGCTTTGCTTGCCTGTATCATCTCGAGGTCGTTATAGCTGTCGCCGGCTGCAATGGTATCGAAGCCTATCGACTGCAGGCCTCTGACCGTCGTGAGTTTTGAGTGATCGCATCTCATCTTTATGTCCGCGATATATCCCTCTTCATCGATGATGAGCTCGTTGCAGAACAGCGTCGGCCATCCGAGCTTCTTCATAAGAGGCATTGCGAACTGCGAGAAAGTATCGCTCAGCACTATGACCTGAGTCTCGGACCTGAGCTCATCCAGGAATTCCTTCGCTCCCGGAAGCGGGTCTATCCTCGAGATCGTATCCTGCACGTCCTTCAGTTTGAGACCGTGCTCCCTGAGGACGCCGATCCTCCACTTCATCAGCTTGTCGTAGTCGGGTTCGTCTCTGGTAGTGCGCGAGAGCTCCGGGATGCCGCTCTCTTTGCTGAACGCTATCCATATCTCAGGGACGAGAACGCCCTCCATGTCCAGACATACTACATTCATGTATTACCTCCTGGTCGGTCAAAAATCAATCTATAGGGTGGCCGAAATATGCCGTGCTGTACTCATAGCCTTCCTCTTCGGGGTCGAAGGCTTTGACTCCCGCAGCCATCGACTGGCATCCCAGACTTCCGGGTCTCGTGTATGTGACCTCGAAGGCTCCTGCCTGCCTCGCTGCGGCGGCCGCTATCTCAGCATCGATCTCGAGAGACAGTTCTTCGAGCACCGGGCTCAGTATGAATTCAGTCATTATGAGGCTGCCGCCCTCTGCAGTCGAAATGTCGCAAATGGCATCGCCGCCATTTATGACATAGAGCCCTCCGTCTGTCAGCCGGCTTCAGATCGATGCCCGGGTTGAAAGCCTCGAAGGCCTCGCTGTCTCCGATATCTATGTCGTAGTCATCGAAGTCCTCGAATTCCTCATCATCATCCGCCGTAAAGAGAGTGAAGCGGGGAGCGTAGAAGTACGGCTCATAGCCGAGGTCCGCATACCATGCTTCGAGCGAAGGCTCAAGCGGCGAGACGATGGAGATGCATCCTTCTTTCAGGACTTCGTCCTTCACGCGTCTGACAAGCATGCCCGCAAGGCCTTTGCCCCTGTAACCGGGCGAAGTGCATACCGCATAGCTTACGTATACGTCCTGCCCTCTGAATGCGCCGCAGCGGTAGCAGCTCAGAGCGCTTATCACTCTGCCGCTTTCGTCAGTGACCGCCCAGCCTCTTATGTCATCGCCGAAGTTATCGTAAGTGTCATCCACATACTGCGGCTCATCGCCGAAGACTTCGCACCACAGATCGCGTATCCCCTCGTATATGCCGCTTTCGGCGGTCGTTTTTATCTCAAAACTATTCTCCGTCATCGTCAGCGGCTATTTCTCTTTCGCGTAGTACTTCATCAAAAGGAAGTCCGGATGATAGCTCTCCTTGGCGCGCCTCAGTCCCTCTATGCCCATGTCCTCTTCGCGGTTGAAGTACTGTATCTCAGGCAGGCGTTCGCGTACGAGCCTGGCGAACTCGCGGTTCACCATGGTGTATGCTCCCTCGACTCCCGGCAGGGCTTTTTCGAAGTGTGTGTCGAAGACCTCGTTGTCGAGCTTCGTGCCGGCAGTGAAAGCTACCGGTTCGCCATTCTGATAGAGCAGCCCTCCGAGGAATCCGAGTTCTTTGTAGTTTTTGAACATCTCTTCGATCGCGTCAGCCTCGTCAGCAAGTTCAGGATCGTTCTTTTCCCTGTAGAACTCATCCACGAAGTCTCTTGCCGCCTTTGTGTCTTCGGTCACCGGGACGAACTCCCACTCTCCGTTCCTTTCGAAGTGCTTTATGTGGTTGCGCTTCGAAGAAAGATGTCTTCCCGGAAGCTCGCAGAGCTTTTCCGTTGAATAGATATAGTCGGCATTGTCGCGATCCTCGGTGATCTCGAATCTGTCTCCGTAGAGAGGCAGGAACTCCTGGAGCGTCCTGTCAGTGAGGCCCCTCATATAGAGTTTCTCGCCGCGGGAATGGGCCTCATCGAGCAGAAGCTCTATGCTTCTTTTTATCTCTCCGTCGCCCTTCGGATACGCATAGATATGCCACTGAGGCATGCCGACCAGAAGACGGTCGTCGCACCATGTGATGAGCGGCCTGTAAGCTTTTCGCCAGATGTAGAGATTGGTGAAGCTGTAGTCTGCTCCGTGGCATCCGCTTGCGCAGATCTTGTCTTCTATCGCGGCCTTGTCTTCAAGCCTTATTTCTTTCCAGTCGATCATGTACCCTCCATATACCAAAAGGCCGCTCCCGGTCTTTACCGGTCACGCGGCCTTCAGTGAACTATTCTTCTGTCTTTTCGGTCTTCTTTTCGTCAGCCTTTTCAGCAGCGGCTTTCTTTTTCGGAGCCGCTTTCTTTGCTGCGGTCTTCTTAGGCGCAGCCTTTTCGTCCGAAGTCTTCTTTGCAGAAGTCTTCTTTGCGGCCGGCTTTTTTGCCGTGCTTCCCGAAGCCTTCTTTGCAGCCGGCTTCTTTGCAGTTTTCTTTTCTGCAGAAACTTCGGCGTCAGCTACGGCGAAGTCGACGACAACAGGTTCTTCACTTTCTGTCTTTACAGAGACCTTGACGTCGCTCTTATCCGCTGCCTTTGCAGCTGCCTTCTCGCCCTTTTCGAACTGCTTCGAATCCTTTGCAGCCTTCTTTGCTTCAGCAGCTTCGACCAGTTCCTCATCGCTCATGAAGTTGGCCGGGTTGTTCCTTCTGACATCGTCGTGGATCTTAGCCAGCATGAAGAGCACGATGGCATTGATCAGCGTAGCCATTACGCTCTGGCTCACATAAGTGAGGTACTCTACCGGCTTGGCCTTCATACCGTACTGTGCGTAGTAGTCGTTGATCTGATGGATCGTGCTGCCGCCCTGATAGCATGCGTAGATGAGCATCAGCGCTGCCAGTACAAAGCATATGACCGTCACAGGCGATCTTCTGAATTTCTTTTTCTTGTCGTACATTTTGTTGTCCTCTTTTCCTTTTGTATAGTTTTGCCGCGCAGAGCGGCATTTTATCTGTACCGGATCATACACCGCGCAGTTTAAACAAGCTTTAAGCCGCGGCCGCATACCCGCATATATTAGCAAAAAAGCGCCGTTATTTCAACCGTTCACAGCGACCAGTCCACAGGCTCCAGGCCGCAGTCGGCAAGGAAGTAATTGCACCTCGAGAAATACCTGCCTCCGAAGAATCCGCGGTATGCCGAGAGAGGGCTCGGGTGAGGCGCCTTTATTATAAGATGGCGTATCTTTCCTCCCTGCGCCTTTTGTATGAGGCCCTGCTTCGCGCCCGCCTGGGCGCCCCAGAGCACAAAGACCATCGGATCCTCTCTTTCGGCCAGAAGCTCTATCACCCTGTCTGTGAAAGTCTCCCAGCCCCTGCCTCTGTGAGATCCCGCCTCATGAGCACGTACTGTCAGCACGGTATTCAGGAGAAGCACCCCGTGCTTTGCCCAGGGCTCCAGAAGTCCTCCTTCGGGTCTCTGCGGAGGCACTATGCCAAGATCGTCCTCGAGTTCTTTGAAAATGTTGACGAGCGACGGCGGCTCCGGTGTACCCGCCTGCACGCTGAAAGCAAGCCCGTGCGCCTGGCCGGGCTCATGATACGGGTCCTGGCCCAGTATGACAGCCTTTACATCATCATAATCCGTGAACCTCAGCGCATTGTATATGTCATCTGCCGGAGGGTATACTGTACCGTGCTCATATTCTGTTTTCAGGAATTCCCTGAGTTCTTTATAGTAGGGCTTCTGCCATTCCTCTGCCAGCAGTGCATCCCATTTGTTTCCTGTCACTTTCATTCAGCCGCACCATCCGCTTCTTCCGACCTGACGCTGCCGATGATGCCGCGCTTGTCTTCTGTTCTCAGTATCACGTTATACACGATCGTCGCAGCGATCATTCCGATTATGAACCCTCCCAGAACATCGGTAGGGAAGTGCACTCCGAGATACAGCCTGGAAACACCTATCAGTACGGAAAGGATCACTGCTGCGATCGAAAACTTATGCACAGTGCGCGGATCAGCGCCTTCGCCTTTCCATCCCAGGCATCTCAGGCAGTCATAGCTCCTTCCGGTCACCCTGCCTTCCCCGTTTATGATGCGGCCCGGCACCGTTGCCAGGAACATGGCCCATGCGGGCGCTATGGAATTGGTCACGTGGCCGCTCGGAAACGACGGATCGCCCGGATCGGGGATCAGCCTGACGACCTCTTCAAAGAGCACCCACGGGCGCGTACGGTCCACGGCAGGCTTTATGATGAGGTTGCAGCACAGGAAGGCGAACGCCAGCGAGACCGAGCAAATGATGCCGAGCCTGCGTGTGCGTCTGAAGATCATAAGCGCCAGGCAGACCAGTATCCAGAAGATACCGGCTTCTCCGAACATGGTTATGGATTTCATCACCGGAGTAAGCCAATCGGCATGCAGCAGCTGCTGTATGCCGATCAGAAAATTACCGTCAAATTGAGTTATATTGTCCATTGCGCTCCTTTTATTCTTCGAGCATTCCTTTCGGATAGTTCACATAGACCTTAGGCATCCTGAGGTCGAAGCAGCACGTGATCTCGTAGTTGATCGTTCCGTTGATCGCCGCCAGATCATCCGCGCTGATCTCTTCATTGCCCTGCCTGCCGAGGATGACCACCTCGTCGCCGCGGTGCACATCAGGGACCGCCGTTACGTCTACCATGCACTGGTCCATGCAGATGTTTCCGACTACCGGACACTTGATCCCGCCTACCAGCACGCTGATCTTGCCGCTGTTGAGTCTCGAATAGCCGTCCGCATAGCCCAGGCCTATGGTGGCGATCTTGGTCACGTCCGCAGTCGTTGTGAACTTGCGGCCGTAGCTGACAGATGTTCCCTTAGGCACCTTCTTCAGATTCACGATCTCGGCCTTTACCGTCATCACAGGCTTGAGGTCGAGCACCTTGTTCTTGAGGTATCCGCTCGGAGCGAGTCCGTAGAGGATGATCCCCGGACGGCACGCATCGAAGTGGACCTCAGGGTAGACCATTATCGAAGCCGAGTTCGCGCAGATCTTTTTAGGATCGAAGCCCGCGGCGTTCAGCTTTTTCATGAACGCGTTGTAGTTGTCGATCTGCATCCCGGTGTATTCTCTCTGCTCTTCATCAGCTGTCGAGAAGTGGGTGATGACTCCTGCGATCTCTATGCCCGGAAGCTCGCTCATCTGTCTGTAACGCTCTACCGCGTAGTCGCGCTCCTCGTCGGTGAATACTCTGTATCCGATCCTGCCCATGCCTGTATCCAGTCCGAACAGTACCTTCGCAGGATCAGCTCCCTGCTTCATGACTTCTTCATTCAGGGCCTCTACATATTCATAATACATCACTACCGGGATCAGGTCGTATTCGACTACCGTGTCCACGCACTCCACAGGCGTGAAGCCCAGTATCACGATGTTGCCTTCGATCCCGTCCTCGCGGAGGTTGACGGCCTCCTCAAGCGTGGCAACGGCAAAGTCCTCAACACCGTTGTACCTGAGCACCTTTGCGCACTCAGTGGCGCCGTGTCCGTATCCGTTGGCCTTGATGACTCCTATCATCTTCGGGCATTCCATGTGTTTCTTGATCTGCTTTACGTTGTGATCGAAAGCCGACATGTCGATCTCGGCCCATACCTGTCTCAATGTTTCCTTATACATAGCACATCTCCCTTAAAAAGTCCTTAAACAGCCTACCCGTTATGTTATCTGTAAATGCGCGGAAATATGCTCTCCGCATACAAATAAATTGTACTCCTGCCGTCTTGATATATCAAGAAATCTGTGCTATCATACCTAGGCGCGCACAGTTTTACGCAGCAGTGCGTAACCGCATTTGTCTCTGTAGCTCAGGGGATAGAGCAATGGTTTCCTAAACCATGTGCCGGGCGTTCGAATCGCCCCAGGGACACCACAGTTGACCTTCCGGTCACATTAAAAACGGCTCTGAACGGAGCCGTTCTTTTTTCCTGATCCGCTTATTTGTCAGCAATCTTTTTTACCGTGGCACTGACGAGTTTTACCAGATCTTTGCTCATTTTATCTACGGTATCCTGGACCTCTTCGTGCGAAGTTCCTTCACCGGAAACGTTCGGG
>CACYHM010000080.1 GCA_902774195.1 uncultured Eubacteriales bacterium | reverse complement strand
GAAGACATGATGAAGGTAAGGAACCTCGGCATGAAGTCGCTGGTAGAAGTTAAAAACAAACTCGCTGAGCTGGGTCTTTCCCTCAAGCCGAGCGATGAAGAGTAATCGAAAGGAGCATATCGATGAAGGGTTATAAGAAGCTGGGCAGAAATTCTGCACACAGAAAATCCATGCTGAGAAACCTCGTCACCGATCTTTTCAGAGAAGGCAGGATCACAACAACTGACATGAGAGCCAAAGAGGCAGGACGTCAGGCGGAGAAACTCATCACTATCGCAAAGAAGGGCGACCTTCACGCGAGAAGACAGTGCCTCGAGTATCTGTTCGATGAGGATGTTGTGACAAAACTCTTCGATGAGATCGCTCCGGGCTATGAGGGCCGCAACGGCGGATACACAAGGATCCTCAAGCTCGGACCTAGACAGGGTGACAACGCTGAAGTTGTTTATCTCGAGCTGGTCTAGTCAAAACCAATCAAAACTGCGTCGGATGACCGGCGCAGTTTTTTATGACACAAGAGCCATTCAGGCAGGCTCTTTTTTGTGCACAGAACGCGAATTGACCAGTAATGAGGTCTATGAAATTGAGATGTAAAGTGATAAAATCTTCGGAGTGATTTGTAAGGGCAGACGTATCATCTGCCAAAGGAGTCAATGCTTATGACAAAACAGCAAAGGAAAAAAACGGCCCTGATATTTGCCGTCATAGCCATGGTCTTCATGATCTCGGCTATACTTGTCGGCAAAGTCGAAAAGAAGGAGACCATACAGGAGGTCATGAGGGACGCTGTCCTGCATGACATGAACAAGGTCAGTCTCTTCGGCATCATGGACGTCAATCCGGGATTCATCGCGGCCATCATCGTATCGTGCCTGCTGATAGTATTCGCACTGATATGCAGGATATTCTTCATACCGAAGTTCACGATGGTGCCGGGAAAGTTCCAGACGATACTCGAAACGGTCGTCGGTCTCTTCGACAACATGGCGAAGAGCAATTCGAAGAAGATCAACAGCTTCCTCGGTGCATATATCTTCGCGACCGGCGCGTATATCTTCACGGGCACGCTGTTCGAACTCTTCGGGCTGCAGGTAATGACCACAGCCGGCACGCCTATATCGCTTCCGGCGCCATGCTCGGACATAAACGGAGCGATCATGATGGGCTGCCTCTCGTATCTGGTCATACTGTCCGGAGGCATAATCGGCAACGGCCTCAAGGGGATAGGAGAGACTCTCAAGGAGTTCTCGCTTCCGATCTCCATGAGCTTCAGGCTTTTCGGAGCTCTGCTCTCGGGAGCCCTCGTGACCGAGCTCGTATACTACTACACCGCGCTCAGCTACGTGCTGCCGGTGCTGGTGGGAGTGCTCTTCACTCTGCTTCATGCGGTGATCCAGGCATACGTGCTTACCATGCTGACGGCGCTCTTCTACGGCAAGGTATCTGACGATACACCGAAAGAGAAAGCGCCTAAAGATAACAAGGAGAACCACAGACTGGCCAAGCAGCCGCCTGCGAGGCCGGGAAGAAAACGCACCACGGTCGTCCGCAGACACAGGACGGCCTGATAAATAAAGATATCAAAAGCAATCACAGATAAAGGAGAAACCAAAATGCTTAATCTGAATCTCAAGAAACTTACAGGACTGGCGGTCGTGCTCGGAGTCATCATCCTCATCATGGGCACAGTCGCGACCATCGGAGCGTTCGCAGACAGCGGAAGCACGGACAAGGGCAGCGCTGTTGTTACGGCTGAGGATTCCGGAGACGGATATATCGCCGAAGCCGGAAACGATGCAGCAGACAACACGACAGGACTCAAGGCTATTGCAGCAGGTATCGCGATCGGACTCGCTTCCTGCGGCGGCGGCATCGGCATGGGTATTTCCGGAGGCAAGGCTGCCGAGGGCATATCGAGACAGCCTGAAGCGGACGGTAAGATCAGGACGAGTTTCATGCTTGGACTTGTATTCATCGAGACGGCCATCATTTACGCCCTGCTCGTTGTAATACTGATAATATTCGTACTCTAGCCGGCAAAGCATAAAATCAGGAAAGAAGGCATAACCAGATGACAGGTGTACCACTTAATATAGACTGGCAGCAAATACTGCTCCATCTGTTCAACTTCACCATTCTTTTCGGCGCGCTGTACATCCTCCTCTACAAGCCGGTGAAGGACTTCATGGCAAAGAGGGACGAGTACTATGCTGACATGGACAGCAAGGCGACTCAGGCTCTTGCCGAGGCTGAGAACCGTCAGCAGGAATACGAAAAGAAGGTCAGCGATCTTGAGACAAAGATCAGGGACGAGAAGAGCAAAATGAGCAAAGAGGTCGAGGAAGAACGCGAACGCAGGCTCGGCGAAGCGAAGAGCGAAGCCGAGAAGATCGTTGCGGACGCGAGGACCGAGGCCGACAGGGAAAAGAGCGAGATAATCGCTTCGGCTCAGAAGGAGATAAGCGACATGGTCACGGGCGCGGTCGAAAAGCTCGCCCTCGAGCAGTCGGCTTCTGATGCGTTCGATCAGTTCCTCGATGCTGCAGAGGAGGCGGATCATGAGTAAGGAAGAAAAGAACCTGAGCGCAAAGCTGTATTCGGCTGCAGAGCCGAGCAAAGAGCAGCAGGCGAGATTCGGGGAATTCCTTAAGAAAAAATACGGACAGGACATAACTCCGGAATGGATCAAAAGCGATGCGTTCCCGGGAGGCTTCAGGATGGAAGTCGGTTCGGATGTCTACGACTGGTCAGTCGGCGGCAGATTCCGTCAGCTGAGAGAAAGCCTGGCCGAAGTGCCGACTGAGAACGGAAACATCATCCCTCTTCTCAGAGAGAAGATCGCTTCGTGGACTCCGGAGGCGCTTGCCGAGCAGGTGGGCGAAGTCAAGACCATCGGAGACGGCATCGCGACCGTTAAAGGACTGGATAACGCCACATACGGCGAGATCCTGCTCTTCACGGACGGGGTCAGAGGCATGGTACAGGATATCCGCGAGGACGAGATCGGCTGCATCCTTTTCAATGACGATGAGGACGTCGTCCAGGGTTCAAGCGTAAAGAGGACGGGCAAGACCGCCGGTACTCCGGTGGGCGAGAACTTCCTCGGCAGGGTCGTCGATTCGCTCGGCACCCCGATAGACGGGCTCGGCGAGATCGAGGCTTCGGGCTATCTGCCTGTAGAGACTCCGGCGCCGGCAATACTCGACAGGCAGCCTGTAGACACGCCTCTTGAGACGGGCATATTCTCGATCGACTCGATGTTCCCTATCGGAAGGGGGCAGAGAGAGCTGATCATAGGAGACAGGCAGACAGGTAAAACGGCCATCGCCGTCGACGCCATCATCAACCAGAAGGGCAAGGACTGCATATGTATCTACGTGGCGATAGGCCAGAAGACCTCGTCCGTAGTCCGCATACAGCAGACTCTCATAAAGCACGGAGTGATGGACAACTCGATCATCGTGTCCGCCTCGGCGAGCGATTCTGCGCCGCTTCAGTACATCGCGCCTTACGCCGGATGCGCAATGGCAGAGTACTTCATGAGCAAGGGCAAAGACGTGCTGATCGTATACGACGACCTTTCAAAGCACGCTGTCGCTTACCGTGCGCTGTCTCTGCTGCTCGACAGGTCACCGGGCCGCGAGGCTTATCCGGGAGACGTATTCTATCTGCATTCGAGACTGCTCGAAAGAGCCGCGAGGATGTCGGATGAGAAGGGCGGCGGATCGATCACAGCACTGCCTATAGTCGAGACTCAGGCAGGCGATGTATCGGCATATATACCTACGAACATCATATCCATCACCGACGGACAGATATTCCTCGAGTCTGACCTCTTCTTCTCGGGCCAGAGACCGGCCGTCAACGTCGGACTCTCGGTATCCCGTGTAGGAGGAGACGCTCAGACGAAGGCCATGAAGAAGGCTGCCGGCACACTGAGGATCGACCTTGCGCAGTACCGCGAGATGGAGGTCTTCATGCAGTTCGCGTCAGACCTTGATGATCAGACCAGGGCCCAGCTCGAGTACGGCCAGGGCCTCATGCGCATGCTGAGGCAGCCGCAGTACAAGCCGAAGAGCCAGCACGAGCAGGTCATCACCCTCGTGATGGCGCTCGCTCACACGATGCAGGGCATAGCGCCTGATGATGTGAGCAAGTTCATCGAAGAGCTGATCGGCATGTTCGAGACGGAGCACAAGGATATCTGCGACCGCATCGATTCGACAGGACAGATGGACGATGAGCTCAAGCAGGAGATCATCGATATCTCCGCGAAATTCAGAGAGAATTATAAGAAAGTTTCGTAATGGCAAGCACCAAAGCGATAAAAAACAGAATACACAGCGTCGGCGATACGCAGAAGATCACGAACGCGATGTACCTCATCTCGTCTACCAAGATGAGAAAGGCGCGCCGCGAGGCCGAGGACACGAAGCCGTACTTCGATCTTCTCAGGCGCGAGATCCGCAGGATGTTTGCCGTGGGCACGGACCTTTCGAGCAGATATTACGACGCCGACGTCGATGAGAACGTTGCGGGAGGCAGGAACGCCATACTCGTGATCACGGGCGACAAGGGCCTTGCAGGCGCGTACAACCAGAGCGTCCTGAAAGAGACCCAGACGCTGATCGACAGGAGCGACGAGTACAGGCTCTACGTAGTAGGCGACTACGGCTGGAGGTACTTCAAGAGCCGCGGAGCCAATGTGTGCGAGACCTTCACGCACTCCATGCATGAGCCGTCGCTTGCCATGGCAAGGGACATAACGATGGAACTGCTCGATGACTTCGATAAGGGAGACTTCGACAGGATATATGTCTGCTATACCGAGTACGGCGGCAGCATGAGCGCGGGAGTGCCGATGCACGACAGACTGATCCCTTTCGACAGAGACGACTTCGTGCCGCAGGGCGAAGAGACGGACAAAGACGCTTCGACTGTTTTCGAATACGAACCGGATGTCGAGACGGTGCTCGAGAGGATAATCCAGTCGTACATGGTCGGGTATGTGTATTCGGCGCTTGTCAACAGCTATTCGTCCGAACAGAACGCGAGGATGATGGCGATGGATTCGGCCAACGACAACGCGAGCGACCTGCTTGACGCTCTCGAAAAACAGTACAACCACCTGAGACAGAATGCGATAACCCAGGAGATCACGGAGATCTCATCGGGCGCACGCAGTCTGAGCAGCAAAGGGAAATAGTAAAAAAGCAATAATCAACTCAACAGGAGATCGGAAAATGACAGGACGTGTAGTTCAGATATCAGGATCTGTAATAGACGTAAGGTTTGATGA
>CACYHM010000079.1 GCA_902774195.1 uncultured Eubacteriales bacterium | reverse complement strand
AGCGATGCCACGTGGATCTTCGGTACCATCAGCATGTGGACCGGAGCCTGAGGCGACGCGTCGCGGAACACTGCGATCTTGTCATCCTCGTAGACCATGTCCGTAGGGATCTCGCCGTTCGCGAGCTTGCAGAAAATGCAGTCGTCCATAGATCTTATCCTCCTTGCGATTTTTACGATCACCCTCTGAAGGAGGGCATTTATTTTGCCTCTTGGTTTATATATTCTATCATATTCCATGCTTCTTTTCCCGCTTTCAGTCATGTGCTACTACAGCAATAACGCCGTCGCGCATCATCCCTGTGATCCTCACATCGCAGAATCCGCCTGTCACTATCTCTTCCTTTTCATCCTTTACATAGGTCCGGATATAGTTGTCCGTATATCCCGAGACGTATCCGTCCACGCGCTCCTCGGCAAGGAATCTGTGGGTCCGGCCCATGTTCTGACGCACGAAGGCTTCAAAGGCGCTGTCCGCAGCCTTCTGGAGTTCGGCCCCCCTGCGCGCTTTCGTATCGCCGTCAACCTTTCCGTCCATTTTCGCGGCCGCAGTGCCTGCCCTCGACGAGAAACGGAACACGTGGACCCTGCCGAAGCCGGCCTTTCCTATGAGCTCCAGCGTACTCCGGTGGTCATCCCCCGTCTCTCCCGGGAAGCCCGCTATGATATCGGTCGTGATGCCGTAGTCCGGGTCGAAATCCTTCAGAGCTTTCACGATCTCAAGGTATTCTTTCGTGTCGTAGCGGCGGTTCATCAGCTTCAGAACATGATCGCTGCCGCTCTGTATGGAGAGATGCAGATGATGGCACAGCCTGCCGTATCCCAGAAGCTTCTTTACATCGCCCGCATCGACGACCGTAGGTTCCAGGGAGCTCAGACGTATCCTGAAGTCGCCTTCCAGCGCGTCGAGCCTCTTTATGATGACCTCGAGACCGGAAAGTCCCTCTTCATCATCCATGCGGCTGAAGCTGAAACCCTCTTCCGTACCGTAAAGCGCCGTATTGATGCCCGTGAGGACGATCTCCCTGCAGCCTCCCGCGATCAGGACCTTCGCCTCGGCCGCTATCTCTTCCGGGTCCCTGCTCCTGACCCTGCCTCTCGCGAAAGGTATGAGGCAGTACGAGCAGAATCTGTCGCATCCTTCTTCTATCTTTATATACGCCCTGCACTTCGAGGATTCTTCAGCCGAGACTATGCCCATATCGTCATAGCCCGTGAGCTCCTCGTAAGGCAGCACCTCTCTTACGGGATGTTCGCCCGCATTATCGCCGCGGCCTTTTGCTCCGCCCTTTTCGAGTGCTTCGCAGACCATGCCGGCGATCCCGGATTTGAGACTGTTGCCGATTATCATATCCACCTCAGGCATTGCGGCCAGAGCGTCTCCGGCCACCTGCGCATAGCAGCCTGTGACCACGATAAGCGCATCCGGATTCTGTGAATGCATCCTTCTGATGAACTGGCGCGACTTTCTGTCGGCTATGTTCGTGACCGTGCATGTATTGACTATATATGCGTCCGCGGCCTCATCTTCGGATACGATAACCGCTCCACGGGAAACGAAGGCCTCTTTCATGGCCTCCGTCTCATAATGATTCACTTTGCAGCCCAGCGTATGGAATGCTATCCTCATCGTTTTTTGTGTGCTCCTTTGCGGGACAGTACTAGAATATGTCCCGGTTGAGTCTATCATTCCTGCGCCTGAGGGTCAACACGACCAGCTCGATCGCCGCCGCTATGGCTGTCAGGCAGTACAGCAGCTGTTCCGAATCGTCTCCGGTCTCCGGCCCTGTTCCGGTCAGTCTGACCGTCTGGCTCCTGCTGTTGATATCTTCGTGGCTCGCGACCTGCGCTCCCGTCTCTTTCAGGAACAGGTATTCGAAAGCCACCGCGTCCTTCCCTGCCAGTTTCTCTCCGCTGAAGCGGAAGCTGACCTCGACCGAGCCGTTCGCCTCCTTCGGGGTGAACTCCGCAGCCGAACAGACATCGTCGCCCGCATCGTTCCTCAGAGGTCTTTCCGTCTGTTTGTCCATCAGCGTGCCGCTAAGGATATAGGTCTTGCCCGGAGTAAGGTTTTTGTATTCGACCGTATCGATTATCCACACATCCTTATCCGCCGCGGCCTTCTCGCCGCCGCTCTCTCCGTCCCTTGCTTTCGTGCCGATCTCAGGGGCGGGAGGCTCCGCCAGCTTTACCGTCTGCTTCCTGTTGTTGATGTCGGCGTGAGCCGTTATCAGTTCTCCGTCCTTCTTAAGGTACTCGAACACCACTGTTTCCCTGCCTCCGAGAGACGATGCGTCCATCTCGAATCTGACCTCCGTGCTCCCGGCAGTTGATTCAGCGTAGAATTCGGTACTCCCCTTTACTTCGCTGCCCCTTTCGTCCCTGAGCGGCGCGCCGCTTTCCCTGTCCATCAGTATGCCTTCGATGGTATAGCTGCGGCCGGCCGCTACTCCGGAATAGCTCACCTCGTCTACTATGATCACTTTGCTGTCAGCCACGGCAGTTTTGCCGCCGCTCTCGTCATCCCTTGCCTTGGTTTCGATCACCGGCTCCGGGGTCTTCTCATCGTCATAGGTTCCGAGGTCGACCACCACGCGAGGTCTTTCGATGGTGATCTCATCGCTCAGCAGTTCGTATCCTTTGTTCGCCTCGCATCTCAGTTCCTCCATCCTGTATGTGTCATACGGAAGAGCTCCCAGGGAGTCATCAGTCTTTGCGCCTTCGCTCACGCTGTTGTATCCGTTGAACCAGACCCCGTCTTCTGCGGTCTTTCCCGCATTGGTATTTTTGCTGTGGCGGTTCCACTCTGACGCTGTCGAAGCCAGTCCGTTCCTGTCTGTCACGAGCACGTGGCTCTCGCCCGTAGTGAGAGAAGTGAATCGAAAGAGCACTCCTCCCATCCTTTTGCGTCCTTCCGCTGCCTTTATGAACTTCACATCGCCTCTTATGACCTGTTCCTTCAGCGATGATCCTCCGGTAAAAGTCATCAGAGTGCTGAGCGTTTCGGACTGGCCGCTGTCGGTTATTGCCGCGTAGTATGTCGCGTCATCAAGTTCGTATCCTTCCGGCGCAGCCGTCTCCTTCACCGAGATTATACCTATGGGAAACACCGGTCTCTCCGACGAGTCCCTGTAGAGCTCCGCGCTTTTTTCCTTTACGAGGTACCTGTCCGGGTCGCTCATGATCACACGGCCTTCTTCGTCCGTCCTGAAGACCCAGACTGCGCTTTCCTCTCCTATCTTCGCAGGCTCTCTGCCGGATACGCACGCTGCGAGCTCATCCGCTCCGGTTCCCTGAGGGGCTGCGTCGTAGTAGCTGACCGTGTATTCGGCTCCCGCCAGACTTGCTCCTCCCTGCGGCTTCGGCTGTCCGGTCTCCCTGTCCGCTTTCTGCAGGAGAAGTTCTGCAGGGTTGCTCTTCGGCTTGTCCGACGCCGCATATGCAGTAGTGCTGTCCTTCCGTACCTCTATCGAATGCACATCGGTATCCAGAGCATATCCCGCCGGAGCTTTAGTCTCCTTCATGAAGTACTGGCCGGTCTCCACTTCGACAGGATCCGATGTTCCGTCGGCTTTGACGGTGATCACAGCGTTTCCGCCCTGGCTCGTCTTTGCGGGAGCGGTGCATGCCGCATCCGTATACAGTGTGTACTGAGCTCCGTTAAGGCTGTAGTTCGCATTGCCTTCGGTGATCAGCGGGATGGCCGACTCTTTCTTCACGCCGACCTTGCCGTATTCGGTCTTGTAGAACGCTCCGAAGACATCCTGCATGCCCGATACTCTCACCCAGAAGACCTCAAAGTCTTCCGGCGGATCCGCAAGATTACCGAGGTCGTTTACTAAGCTTTTGGCTTTGCTGACCATGGATCCCGGAGCCCCTCCCCAAACGCTGTATGAGTCCGAGTAGTTATCGTATATCCAGGACAGCGCCATATGTCCGATGACATAAGCGTCTTCTGTCGAAGTGCCCGGAAACCACCTTCCCTTTGTCACTCTGCCGTAGCCGTATGATCCCGGCAGATAGTAGATGAGTTTTCTCATCCGCGAGATCCTGCCTGTGTCATCATCATCGACGAGCGTGACATCGTATGTTCCCGGCGGCGGCGAATCGGCAGTCGGCTGCACGCAGTACGCGTATGATCTGCTCACACCTGCTTCGTCGCCCAGATCGACGGGTTCGCCGTCCACGTGCGTCACCCATTTTATGGAAGTATGCCCCGCGATCCCGCTCCCGTAGACTATGTCGCTTCCGTATCTGAGCGTCACCGTTCCGGCGGCTGCATCAGCCCTGTACGCCGCTGCTGAAAAGACTAGAGCCAGCATCAGGGGCAGCAGGAACATCCGGAAGCCGGCATGTCTTCGCAGGAAGATCATGACGTGCCTCCTTCCTCCGCTTCTTCGCCCGCTGCCTTTGCGCCGTCAGCGCTGCCTTCATCTGAAAACAGGTCCGTTCCGTCATCCCGGCCTGCGGCTTCGAAGTTTTCGTCTTCAAAAAGATCTCCTTCATCTGAAAAGCTCTCATAGCCTCCGCTCTTTCTCCCTTTGCGGACGCCCGTACCGACACCGTATCTTTTGCAGAGCGCCCTTGCGAGTTTCTCGGCCTCCGCCTCGTAAAGCGTGATGCCCTTTGACATCCTCTCGTGATCCGGATCCCATTCCCTGATATCCAGCTTGGGCGAGCCGCCGTTCCAGCAGACTATGTTTGCCTCCTTCGTCCACCCGCTGTCTCTTCTCTGTCCGAACACAACGAGGTTCTCCATCACGTCACAGGTGATCCTCCTGTCATCTCTCCATTGTCTTTCACTGCTGTAAGCCATTTCTGTTCTCCTTTCTGCTGCAGTTGACTCGATACTCACCGGCTGCAGCTCCGTTGTGCCACGATGCTACATTGTCTGCAGAGATCTGTCGAACAAAAAAAGCACTAAATCCTACATTCAAATCCCTCTTTTTGAGATTTCCCCGAAAACAGCGGCTCACCCCTTCATTTTTCGTTAAATAACCTTTTATCCGTCAATCAAATGCACAATAAAAGACGCTGCCGAGGCAGCGTCCTTATCACAGATCTGTAATCCGCAGAGGAATTTTTCTGCAGCGAGGCGCAAGGGGATTTTTTGAATGCGCGTACACGCCAGTACGTAAATGAAAAAAATCCCCGCAGCAACAATGCTGCGGGGAAATAAATCGAGGATTACTCGATGATCTCAGTTACAACGCCGGAACCTACTGTCCTGCCGCCCTCACGGATAGCGAATCTCAGTCCTTCTTCGATAGCGATCGGTGTGATCAGCTCGATCTCCATCACTACGTTATCTCCA
>CACYHM010000078.1 GCA_902774195.1 uncultured Eubacteriales bacterium | reverse complement strand
GGCTGCATCCATCAGGCCATCCCTGACAGGATAGAGACCGGCACATTCATGCTGGCCGCTGCCATCACGAGGGGCGACGTTCTCATAAAGAACGCTCTTCCTGGACACGTAAGGCCTATCATCGCAAAGCTCAAGGAGTGCAACGTCGACATCGACATCACACCTGAGGGCATATACGTGGACGCGAGGGACAGGGACCTCGTCGCGACGGACATCAAGACGCTGCCGTTCCCGGGCTTCCCGACCGACATACAGTCGCCGTTCATGGCCTTCCTCACGACGGTCAAGGGCAAAAGCGTGGTCAGGGAGACGGTGTTCGAGAACAGGTTCATGCACGTTGTCGAGCTCAACCGCATGGGAGCCGACATACAGACCGAAAACAGAGAGGCAGTGGTGCCGGGCGGCAGAAAGCTGCACGGGGCAAAGGTCAGAGCGACCGACCTGAGGGCCGGCGCCGCCATGGTCCTTGCAGGACTCGTCGCATCTGGAACGACTGAGATCAGCGAGATATATCACATAGAACGCGGCTACGAAGACTTCGTAGGCAAGTTCAAGGCTCTCGGAGCCGACATCATGAAAATAAGCGACTGACAGGAGAACGGAGGACGACATGCCGGACAAGCAGTATCTTAGACTTCTCGCAGAGAAGTTCCCTAACCGCAGAAGAGTAAGGACAGAGATCATAAACCTCAGAGCCATACTGGCGCTCCCGAAAGCTACTGAATTTTTTCTGAGCGACATCCACGGCGAATTCGACGCGTTCCACTATTTTGTGAGGAGCGGTTCCGGGATGATCCGCATGAGGATAGACGAGGTCTTCGGCGACATTCTCACAGAGAGCGAGCGCGACGATCTGGCATCCCTTATCTACAATCCGGAAGCGGAGATGAACCGCAGAGAGAAAAGCGAAGGGGACTTCGACGCGTGGTGCAAGGTCGCCATCAGAAGGCTTCTGGCTATCTGCCGCATCGTTTCCAACAAGTACACAAGATCGAAGGTGAAAAAGCGCCTGCCTGAGCTCTCTTCATACATCATGGACGAGCTGCTCTTCGCGGACGATGTCACCGACAGGCACAAATACTACGATGAGATCATCGACACCCTGATCGAATACGACGCGGCCAGGGAGTTCATAATCGATCTTACAGAGACCATCGCCAACATGACGGTCGACAGGCTGCACATCATAGGCGATATATTCGACAGAGGCCCGAAATCCCATGTCATCATGGATTACCTCATGTCGAACCGCGGAGTGGACATACAGTGGGGCAACCACGACGTACTGTGGATGGGAGCCGCCTGCGGCAACCGCGCCTGCATCGCGACCATGATCCGCATAAACGTGCGCTACAACAACTTCGACATGCTCGAGGTGGGCTACGGATTCAACCTGAGACCGCTCGCCTCGCTGGCGCAGCACATCTACGGGGACGATCCGTGCGAATACTTCATGCCGAACGTCCTCGAGACCAACAAATACGATCCGATCCCGCCTGAACTCGCGGCCAAGATGCACAAGATGATCTCGATCATACAGTTCAAGATCGAGGGCCAGGAGATAAAAAAGCATCCTGAATTCCGCCTGGATCACAGGAACCTGCTCGAGACCGTGGACTTCGAAAAAGGCACCGTAAAGGTCGAAGGCAAGGAATACCCGATGAGGGACATGAACCTTCCGACCGTAGATCCGAAAGATCCGTACAGGCTCACTCCTGAAGAGGAGGAGGTCATGGTGGCTCTCGAATCATCGATCATCAATTCCGAGAAGCTGCAGAGACACATCAACTACATGTTCTCGCACGGCGCTCTCTACAAGATCATGAACGGCAACCTCTTCTATCACGGCTGCATGATCTTCAACGAGAGGGGCAGCTTCAAGACGGTCGAGATCGACGGCAAGAAATACAAGGGCGCGGCCTACCTCAAAAAGCTCGACCAGATGATCAGAGCGGCGCGCAAGAGGCCTGAGGGAAGGGCGCAGGCAGAGGCAGCGGCCATCATGTGGTACCTGTGGCTCTCCGAGGACTCGCCTCTGTTCGGAAAGGACAAGATGACGACCTTCGAGCGCTACTTCATCGAAGACAAGGCGACTCACAAGGAGCACACGGTCCCATACTACAAGCTTATCGAGAAGGAAGAGACCGCCAACAAGATACTGAAGGAGTTCGGGCTCGATCCGGAGATCGGAAGGATACTGAACGGACACGTTCCTGTCAAGCTGATCAAGGGCGAGACGCCTGTGAAGGCGAACGGCAAACTCTTCATAATCGACGGCGGCATCTCGAAGGCGTATCACAAGACGACGGGCATCGCGGGATATACGGCGATACTCACCTCGAAGCACATGTATCTCGCCGAACACAAGCCTTACGAACCTCTGCGCGAGGACGGCACACAGGTGTTCCACAGACCGGTGATGCATCTTGTGCACACGGTGCCTGAGAGACTCCTGATCAGAGACACAGACAACGGAGCTGAGCTCCGCGAGCAGATCAGGAACCTCGAAAAGCTGTACGACGAGTTCGTAAGCGGCGGCATCAGAGAGATATACTGACAGAGAAAGGAGCATACCATGATACTCTTGAAGCTCACCGGCGGCGTGCTCGTGGCATTATGCATATGGTACATACTGCTGCTCTACAAGAACAACAGGCATAAACTATAGGCTGGGATCCGCTGAGATTCGCAAAGAAACGGTAATAAACTGACACAGAAAGGGGATCATAATGTATCTCGATACCAATCTGATGGCACTGGCCATCATCCCGGGCTTACTGCTCATAATCTACGTATACAAAAAGGACAAGGTCGAGAAGGAGCCTGTGAAGCTGATCGTCAGGCTGGTCATATTCGGCATCATATCCTGCATCGTTGCGGCGGCCCTCGAGCAGGCTGAAAGCGCTTTTCTGCCGAAATATCCGGAAGGTTCGGTCCAGAATGCGCTCGTACAGTCCTTCCTGATGGCGGCCCTTGTCGAAGAGACCGTCAAATATCTCGCGACGAGGTTCGGCTCCTGGAGATACACGGGCTTCAACTACCGCTTCGACGGCATCGTCTACGGCGTGTCCGCTGCGGTGGGATTCGCGATCTATGAGAACATCCTGTACGTTGCGAGCTACGGCCTTGCGACTGCTATAGTAAGAGCGTTCACGGCTATCCCTCTGCACGCGTTCTGCGGAGTGTTCATGGGCGTGTTCTATTCGTATTCCAAGAAGGCCAGCATTACTGGAGAGCCGGTCTTCAAGTGGACTCTGCTCGCGCTGCTGGTGCCGATGTGCATCCACGGCGTGTACGATACTTTCGCTTTCCTCGGAGACCGCGGCACTATCCCGCTGCTGGTTTTCGTAGTACTGCTCTACATCGCGGCGATCTGGACGATCAACAAGATGTCGAAAGAAGACTACAGATCGGGATTCTATACAGCTCCTCCGGTCAATGCCGCCCCGCAGACTTTCCAGCAGCCGCTGCAGCAGTCGCCGGAGCGTCAGCAGGTCCTGCGCCAGGCGCAGCAGCCGGTACAGCCTCAGCCGCAGCAGGAACCGGCGCGTCAGTATGCCCCGCAGCCGCCTTCACAGCCTCAGCAGCAGGGACAGTCTGCGCAGCTGGATGAAGACGGCGATATATACGTTGAATTTTAACGGTCCGGATCACGGAAGCAGGTAAGAAAAATGGGAAAAACCAGAGAAATGCTAAGCGATGAGCTGATCTATCTTTACAACAACGGCAAGCTTTATCATGCGTACAGGACCTTCGGCGCTCACATCGAGGATGGGGGCGCTCAGTTTACTGTATGGGCACCGGATGTAAAAGCCGTGAGAGTCCCGGGCGATTTCAACGGATGGAACGAATGGGACGAGGCTGCATGTCTTTCGCAGATAGGAGAGACCGGCATCTACACCGGCTTCATTCCGGGAGCAAAGGCCGGAGACTGCTACAAGTACGACATCGAGCTTTATGACGGCAGGCACATACTCAAGGCAGACCCGTTCGCATTCGGAGCCGAACTCAGACCGGGCACGGCCTCGAAGGTCACAGACCTCAGCTACAGGTGGAAAGACTCCTCCTGGATGAAAAAGAGAAGTCAGACAGATCTCTTCACTTCGCCTATGAACATCTACGAATGCCACCTCGGCTCGTGGAAGCGCTACGAAGGCGAGAACGGCTTCTACTCATACAAGGAGCTCGCCGAACAGCTCGTGCCTTACGTGAAGGAGATGGGATATACCCACGTCGAGCTGCTGCCTGTCATGGAGCATCCTCTCGATGCGTCCTGGGGCTACCAGGTGACGGGCTATTATGCGCCGACCGCCAGAAACGGAAGCCCTAAGGAATTCAAGGCTCTGGTCGATGCATTCCACAAGGCGGGCATAGGAGTCATACTCGACTGGGTGTCGGGACACTTCTGCCCGGACGACTGCGGTCTCAGAGACTTCAACGGCGGCAAGCTATACGAGAGCGAGATACATCCTGACTGGGGCACATACAAGTTCGACTTCGCGCGGCCTCAGGTGAGGAGCTTCCTGTACTCGAACGCCATGTTCTGGCTCGAGGAGTACCATGCCGACGGCATCAGGGTCGACGGAGTGAGCAGCATGCTCTACCTCAACTTCGGCGTATCCGACAGGTCGAAGATGAAGTTCAACAAATACGGCGACGAGGGCAATCTCGAGGCGATCGAGTTCCTGAAGGAGCTGAACTACATGGTCGGCACTCAGGTGCCGGGCGCCTGCATGATAGCCGAAGAGAGCACAGCCTGGCCGATGATCACATGGCCGCCTGAAAAGGGAGGCCTCGGATTCCACTTCAAGTGGAGCATGGGATGGATGCACGACACGCTCGAATACATGTCATGCGACTTCCCGTGGAGGAGCGACAACCACAACAAGCTGACCTTCTCGATGACCTATGCGTACAGCGAGAATTTCATACTTCCGCTCTCGCACGACGAGGTCGTGCACGGAAAGCGCTCCCTGATCGGAAGGATGCCGGGAGACATCTGGAGGCAGTTCGCAGGCATAAGGCTGCTGTCGATGTATCAGATGACGCATCCGGGCAAGAAGCTCAACTTCATGGGACACGAGATCGCCCAGTTCATCGAGTGGAGAGAGTACGAGGGACTCGAGTGGTTCCTGCTGGAGTACGAGAACCATGCGAAGTACCAGCAGTTCATAAAGGAGATCAACCACGTGTATGCGGAGCACCCTGCTCTGTGGTCGAACGATACCGACTGGGAGGGCTTCACCTGGATCGATCCGGACAACAGGTATCAGAACGTGCTCTCATATATGAGGAGGAGCAAGGGCGAAGGCGCCGA
>CACYHM010000077.1 GCA_902774195.1 uncultured Eubacteriales bacterium | reverse complement strand
TCTCATCTTTTTTCTTGAAGTGATGTTCAACCTCATAGATGTTCGACATCTTCGTGTATACGGTATCGTCGGCCAGAGCAGTGTTCTGCCCGACGCCACGCCACACATTGTACGGGACCTTGACATCTTTTTTGGTCTCGAAATACGCACTATATACGCCGCTGTTATTCAGGGCTGCCTGTATTGGTATCAGTGTCTGTGTCTGTGCCATCGTCTGCCTCTTCTCTGTCTTCGTCCGGCTTTCTCAGTTTGGCTGTGATCTCGAGCCTGTATGAGTCGTAGGACGTGAAGGTTCTGATCACATCGTAAAGTTTGCCGTCATAACTAATGACCTGTTCCTCGTTGTAGTCATCCACATCTGCAATCACGAACACGCATGTCGGTTTAATGCTCGCCATGGCCGCAGAATAGAATTCAACCCGGGTCACGCTCAAAACATCTGCATACACTTCTTTCCAGTCGAAAGTCTCGACTTCCTGCCCGTATGCGTTTTGTTCGTATGTTATGGTTCCGAGTTTGATGATGTGATCGTACATCTGTAATCCTCACTCTTTCTCAGGTTGTCTATCTGGATCGACCATGATAGCCCGTACCTGTCACTGTTTTCTTCTGTCCCGGCCATTTCTTTAAGGCAGAAAGTGACGATAGCCTGTGTTATCAGACTATCGTCACTGCTGTTTGCCTTTGTGTCATCTATGCCGACGCGGATCATTTCGTCTCTGGCCGTCTGTATCAGCCTGTCGATCTCGTCATTGAGGTTGTCATGCTTGATCCTCTTGGCCGTTTTGACTGTATCCCGTATTGACATATCTCACACCTCTATTCTTCGTTGAGCGTCAGATTTGCGATGGTGAGGTTCCTTGTCGTTGTGCCGCCTTCGCCGGTCGCCACAATCTTCACTGTCTGAGACTTGTCAGGCTTCAGCTGGAACAGAACCACGCCAGTTTCATCGAGTTCCACAAGGCCGGATCCCTGAGTAGGATCCATGCAGGCTTCGATCTTCGTGGCGTTGTCCGCCGTGATGTGAAGTATGAGGAAATTGTGGCCTTTCGACATGTCGAAAGTGGTCACTTCTTCAACGTACTTCGATGTACCGTTGATAGAGTTACCGTATACAGCGATGTCTGACTGCACGTCGCTCACCTGGACTCCGAAAGTCGACTCAAGATCCGCTTCGTCGGACGCCTTCAGAGTTGTATTAACATGGATTGCCGGAGCTGGCGTCAAGCTCCCGTCGTAAAAGTGCACTTTACGAAGGCCTTCGGATTCTCGAGGCCGGCATCGAACGTCTCTACGCCTGTGTAGATTGTGTTTGCCGTCTTAGGCTCAAGAGATGCGAACATCTCCATAGGCCCGAATCTGTTGATCTTCAGTGCGCCCTTGACGCCTACGTATATCACGTGATCGGCCAGGTGCGAGTCTTTCTTTACGGTCGCGCCGTAGATCCTGCCCTGAACGATAGGATCCACCTGGGAATTCGGTATCATGACCTTCTTACCCTCTGCGTCAACGATGCCTGCAAGCTCGTTCCAGATTGTGCTTGCGTTGCCGTAGAATACGACCTCGCCGTCCTCATCGATCAGGGACATGATGTTGCGAAGCACTGCATCTGTCTTTCCCTGATTTGTGAGCACGTTTCCGGAATCGATCTTGACCTTGTTGTTCGCTGCATCGCCGGAGCTTGGAGCGCTTCCGTCGAGTCTCTTTCTTGCAACCGTCTCCTCCGATACTCTGATTCTCTTGGAGATATCTGCAACAAGCCAGTCCTCGAAAGCGTCGATGCTCTGGAACCTCATCCTGCGAGTCATGGTCGCATTCTTGCTGATGTCTACTCCGGCAAGAGTAGCGATGTCGAATGTATCCTGCTCGTCATCGTTTGCGGTGCCCTCAGCTACGACGGCTGCATCACCCTGAGCGATGGCTGTTCTGATCGCGAACGAGAATACGCCCTCGATCTGAGTCGCTGTAGCGTCGTCGATCATAGGCGAATCATGTTTGATCCTGTCGACGATTCTGTTCTGCAGCTCAACCGGAACGACGTTTCCGCTGTTTGCGGTCGTGAACATGAACGCAGATCTCTCTTCCGGAGTCATATCGCCGAGCATGTGGTTTCCGCGCTCATCAATAGCGAGGTTTTTCAGCCACGCCCTTCTGTACTCCGGCGAGGATGCGTCATAAGTCCTTGCCTCTGGCTCGACAGCGCCAGCTCCGATCACCGTTGCCTGGACTGTGCCGGCCTGAATGTCGCGAGCTTCTCTGCCTCTTGCAGCAGCTGCTTCAAGCTGTGCTCTCTGCTCCTGGAGCTCTTCGAGTTCCTGTGTCAGTGCCTCGATCTGGGCTGCGTCTGTGCAGCTTCTGACTTCTGCGTCGATTGCATTCATTCTTGCGATTATTTCTGCGAGTGTCATTTTCAATACTTCCTTTCTTTTGCTTTCTGGTAGTTGTACTTTGCGCGGGCCAGGCTTACCGCCTTGATGCTTTCCGCTTCCTGCTCTTTGCTTTCCGCATCGAGCAGTCTCCTCGCGCTTATTTCTGTGGCATCATATGCCGGTATATCAACCGCGCTCACGTCAAAGAGGCGCTCAATGCCCGCGATCTTTCGATGTATCTTGTAGATCGTGGCATTTTCCTCTTTCAGTTCCTCTCTTGTCACTTCCTGCCTATTGATCGTGAACGCAAATGACATCTTGTCAATGTTCCCGCGCTTGATGTCGCGGTACAGCTGTCTATGGCCCTCGTCGTCATCCCAGAGCTCCGTTTCCATTTCCAGCCGCTTTTCTTTCCTGTTGATGTTCAGCTTGAGGCTGCCGTTTCTTGTCCTGGCAAACACCCTTCCGCCATGGTTGCAGTTGAATATAACGTCAGACATGTCAGCCTCGTCGAAAGCCCTTTCGTCGACCTGTTCGTAGATCTGATAGTTATCCCACTGAACGAGAAGAGTCTCCTCGTTAAACACGCAAGGAACGCCCCGGATGATCAGCTTTTCCGGTTCGCCTTCTGCAGCTTCCCGAACTTCAATGTCTGTTATCCGGAAATCTCTGAACTGAGCCTTTTTCTTCTCCATCAGCCTTTCGATGTTTTCTATTTCCCTACTCATCGTTTTCCTCCTGTGGGTTGATATCATCGACCGGAGCTGTATCCAGTCTTCTTACCGGCGTGTCTCCGCCTTCTACCGGCGGAAGGTTGAGAACCGCACGCCATTCATTCGGCGTCAGTGCTCCCCTATCTACCATGTTCACGAGCGACAGTTTTTCGCTCGTCGACATGAACTGTATCGTATTCGACTCATACTGGATCCTGTTGCCGTGCCCGATTTCTCTTTCGCTGAAGACCTTCGCTGTCATGCTTAGAGACAGATCTATCAGGAACGGTTCGATCGCGCTTTCATAGAACGCCTGCATCTGGTTCGACGTCTGCTTCGACATGATGATCTCATCGTTGACGCCGAAGTATCTGAAGCAGTTTTCTCTGAACTCCTTCATGTGAGCCCAATTTGCTGTCGTCGGCTTCATTTCAACCGGCGTAAATTCCATGGTGCTGTCTATGGCGCCGATTCCGCCGGCGTTCGTTACATCAAGATAGTCGCTGACAAACTGGTCCTTGATTTCTTTGATATCCTTAGGGCTCAGCATGCTCTTCGTGCTCTTGATGATTCCGTGCAAGTTGGCCGTTGATTTGATGGCATTGCTGATACCCTGATTCGACACTTCGATGAGGTCAAGAGTGTTCAGGATCGGCGAGTTGTCATCTCCTGCGATGTCCGAGGAATTGTAGTCTTTCCTGAGCACGACAAGGTCGGCCCACGCTGCAATCAGCTGCTGTGCATTCGGCAGCTCAAATTGTATATACAGCTCTCCGGATGGGCCCTGCAGTGCCTTGAAGCTCGTGTACGGGACAGGATAAAATCCCAACGGCCTCGTGCCATTCAGAGGATTTTCCCGGATGATCAGTATGAACACCGTATTTGTCAGTTCGTACATCGTCCGGACTTTGTATAGGAATTCGACCCCGTTCATGTATATGTTCGGTTGGAGCCTCAGCATCCTTTCGAGCTTTTCGTCTGTACATACCGGATTCGCTTTTGATGTGTGGGTGGCCAGGACCCTGATGCAGGATCTCACCAGCTCCGACTTATACATGTCCTTGCCGAACGGTATGAATATACTTGTAAATCGACCGAACTCCCTCCACTCTGCGAGTGAGCTCCGGATCGATTTGAATTTGTTAATCAGGCTTTTTAATAGATTCACTTTTTTCTCTCCTCTTCTCAAACAGCCTCACGGCCCTCATATAGTCCTCTTCGTGATTTTTCATGCACGTGTATGCATTCAGGAGTGATACGGTGCCGTCAATCCTGCGGTTTGACTGCAGTTTGATCGGCATTTGTGACTCTATGCCGTCTGCATTTAGCGACTTGACACCCGTATTCAGAAGGCAGTACAGCAGCATCGGATTGTTTTGATATATCATGTTGTGCGCTTCGAATTCGGCCTTGAGGCTTTTGAACGGATACGTCCATGTCTTTGCGCCTTGAGGGATCTTCTCCATCTCGAACCCGTTGCTTGCCATGTCTTCGGCCCAATATCCAGCCAGAGCTCTGTCGTAGCCTATCCAGAGTGGCCTGATGCCATATTTCTGGACCATTTCTACAAACCAGGCCGTGACGTCGTTATAGTTGACTTGTGTTCCTTCACAAATCTTCAGCCACCCCTGCTCTGCCCATAGCCTGTACGGTGCCTCTGTGACGTTCTGCTTTTCGACATCTCTGATCCTCGACTCTGGAAGGAAATACTTCTGGAGGACCAGCCACTCCTTGTCTGCAGCCGGTTTCATCAAGAGTGTCGATGCCGTCAGGTCGTATGTGCTTGACAAATCGCACCCGCCCACGGCGT
The DNA here is from genome assembly GCA_902774195.1 of uncultured Eubacteriales bacterium. The sequence continues at coordinate 546 of CACYHM010000077.1, read as the reverse complement.
ATATGTCTTCGAAGTTTTCGATATCAATGACTTTTTCATTGATAGCGGCATCATTCGAGAGCCACGCTGCATGCTGGTTCTCCTGGAGATTGAAGTCTTTGACCAAAACTGTCGGCTTGTACGCCGGATCCTGTTTAGCCTTTTCGACGAACTGACGCAGCTTCTCGACTCTTTTTATCGGCCCGAGCCCTGGATTTGCCATGATCCAGTATTTCTCGTCGAGCCAGTGCTCCTTCTTCATGAGCCTGTAATACAGGAACAAAAAATGCTCGTCCCTGACGAGGCCCTTGAGCATGTCTTCTCCGTATTTGATTTGCGCATCGTAAATTCCGTCTCTGACAAAATTATTCGTCGAGATGCAGATCACCAGAGGCTGCCTCCTGGATGACGTCGACTGTTTCATGTCATCGTAGATTCTGCGGTTCGTTATAGCACCGAGCTCGTCGATGATGACAGCTGACGAGTTGTATGAATCGAGCTTTTTGCCTTCAACAGTGAATGTGCTGGTATCAAATACATGGATCGATCCGTCCTTGAGTCCTGCAG
>CACYHM010000076.1 GCA_902774195.1 uncultured Eubacteriales bacterium | reverse complement strand
CATATATGAAACGCCCGTCTTCCTGAGCTCCATGTCCTTCCATGCTCTCCTGTACGACAAGTTTGCAACGATGTATCCGAAGAACACAGCGATCCATAACAATGTAAGCGCAAGAACAGCATAGAAGCTCTTTCCGCTGAAATAGCTCTTGTGCAGCTTGTATGAGATGTAATAGTCAGAAAGATCGATGCCATCCAGATAGTAAAGGATCATGCCCATGGTGAGCTCGCCCCCGCCGTCTACCGGCAATTCGCCCTCAGCAGCGGATGGATAGTAGATGACATAGTCCCCCTCTGAGAGCGGGATGAGCAGGTCTCCGTCATACACGTAGTCCAGCTTTACATCATCCAGCTTGTATTTTCTGAGGTCGAGAGTCTGGACCTTTTCGTCCGGTGTGCCGCTGTGCTGATGGATCTCGACTTTGCCGCACCAGGCATTGTTGAAGTAGCAGTCGCCCTTGATGTTGAGGCGCATCACCCATTCTGAGACAGCTGAAGATGACTTGTTCGTCAGCACGCCGTCAAATGTCTGACCGGTGAGATCCACCTTCTTTCCGTTCAGGTCAAAATCTCTCTTGAGCCAGGTGCTCGTGCTGTCCGCTCTGTCGTTCAGTACCATAACGGCCTGTTTGCTGTCATCCGCTCCCCTGGTCATATGATCCTTGTTGTTATATGAGATCACCGACACTATATGGCCGATAGCGGCGATAATGATCGCCACCGCCAGGATCGCAAGGAAGGTTTTCGTCGTTTCGCTACGTTTTCTTTCCATCAGTTGTCCCTTCAGAGTCTTTTATTTTTTCTTTCCGTTGTACCTGAGGCACAGCATGGTCAGGTCGTCGAACTGCTCGGCGTCACCGATGAAGTCATCGATGTCGCTGCGGACAGCGCTCATCAGTTCCCAAGGCGTGGAGCCCGCTGCAGCATTGTCGAGAGCCTCTACCATGCGGTCCATGCCGTAGAGCTCGTCTGCCGCTGAAGTCGCTTCCGTGACACCGTCAGTATATTCGAATATGCTGTCGCCCTTTTCGAGCTGTATCACATGGTCTGTATACTTCATTCCCTCCATGCCGCCTATGACGAAACCGTGCTTGTCGCGGACGATCTCGGCATGTCCGTCAGCATGCACCAGAACAGGGTATTCATGTCCGGCGCTGGCTGTGGTCAGCTTGCCCGTGGAGATCTCGAGTATGCCGAGCCATACGGTCACGAACATCTCCTCTTCGTTCTTTTCGCATATCCTGTTGTTGACCTCTTCGAGGACTTCGGCAGGAGACATGCTGTCTCTTATGCTGTCCGACAGCATGATCTTGGATATCATCATGAACAGAGCAGCCGGTACGCCCTTGCCCGAAACGTCTGCGATCTCGACAGCCAGGTGGTCATCGTCGATCATCAGCATGTCGTAGAAGTCGCCGCCGACTCCCTTCGCCGGCTCCATAGATGCGTAGAGATCGAATTCGTTCCTGTCAGGGAACGGCGGGAATACCACCGGCAGAACGCTCATCTGTATCTTAGCCGCAAGAGCGAGCTCAGTTACCAGACGCTCCTTTTCGGCTGTCGCCGCGGTCAGATCGTTCATGTAGTCGGCAACATCCGTCTCCATGTCGCGAAGCGTCACCGCCAGACGCTCGATCTCGTCTCCGGTATGTATGTCAAGATCGGCGAAGTGTCTGACTCCGTCCTTCTTGTTCTCATCATCGCCGTATTCCACGGCAGCTGTAGCGAGCTTGTCTATAGGATCGACCAGGGCCGCCTTCATCCGCCTCATGCCTATGTATGAAGCGAGCAGAGTCACGACTACGAGGAGCGCGATATATTCCACAAGGAAGAACTTGCTGGCCTCTACCATCGGCTTGAGTTTTTCGTCGACGCATACCAGTATCGTATAATTGCCCGTTTTGTACATGGTCGATGCCGCGGTGCAGCGCGGACCGTATTCAGGTCTGTTGGTGAACACCGCCTGCACCCCGGATTTCACGCCCTGCTGCCTGTCAAGGATAGTACGCTTTCTTCCGTATACGAGAGGATTGAGTTCTTCGTCCGGATATTCATCCCAGGTTCCCGGCTTGCAGGTGCTGTCCTCTTTCTGGTCTGCGTCCACTATATAGATCATCCTGTTGTTCTCGAGATCTATGGCCACCATGAAAGCGTTGAGCGGACCGTTCCTGTTCTGAAGGCTCTTCATCGCCTTAAGGACGCTCTGGAAGTCCTCCGATTCCCTGATGCCTTCGTATTCTGCGATGTATTCCTCGGATGTGCCGTCTCCCTTTTCTTCGTCAGGGATGCTGTCATAGATGGTCATCACCCTGTTGCACAGTCTCTGGTAATGAGTCTGGCTGATGACAGCGGCTTCCGCATTGGCCTGGTTCCATGTATTGACGATGTACTCGTGCGTGACCCCTCCCAGATAAAGAAGGAATCCGGCTACGAGCACTGTGGCTCCGATGCCCATCGTCAGCGCAAGTGTGATCACGAACGTCTTGGTGCCGAGTGAGCGTTTGACATCGCTGAGTTTGTTGTCTTTTTTCTTATTAGCCATTTTCTTTTACTCCTGTACCGTTGCGATCAACAGTCCCGACTCATCCGCCGACGGCAATTCCATGAGCATTCCCGATACCCTGAAGAGTATCTCCATGCCCTCGATGCCGTAAGGCAGATGGCAATACGTGCTCTCAGGCACGATCACACGTCCTCCGACGCGCACCTTGTCCATGAACATGAATATCTGCTGTACGAGTATCTCGAGATCCGCAAATGTCCTCGGATCAGTCAGATCGAGTATGCCGTTGTCATAGCTGTCATATGCATCCTTGAGCTCATCATGCGAGATCACAGCCGCATCGCTGAGTTTCTCCGGCCTGTCGCTGAAGACGATGGTGGCTCCGCTGCATCCGGCGGCTTTCATCACATGCTCCAGATCCCGCTCCGTTTTGGAATGTCCCACGGTATTCCGGGATCTCTGGAAGAGTATATCCGGATACTTCAGTTCGAGCTGGTGCAGGAGATCGCAGTCTTTTCTGACCTGTTTCTCATCATCGTGTATCAGATATACAAGCCCCGCCTCTGTCTCCATGTCCTTGGTCTGAGGCAGCATCGCCGTCCTTCCGATCTGATCGTACGACGCCGAGTAATAGCTCCTGAGCCTTCTGCATATCTGGACGACCGGAGCGGTTATCGCAACCGTATCCTTCAGGAGCACGAGGTCCTTGCTCACGCCGTATCTCTGAAGTTTATACGGCTTTGCTGCGTCTCTGCTGAACTTTTCCGGGTCCAGATAGCCGTCGAGCGCCGAATCAGTCTCGTGCTGGCCGGATACGAGCTCCGAATAGTACCTGTCGAGCCCTCCTCCCATCGGTCTGCAGTTGACCTCGATCAGTACCGGGCCGTCCTCATCTATCATGTACTCGCCGTGGACCGGGCCGTATTTGATGCCTATCGCGTCGAGCACGTTGTTTACGTATCTGACAAGTCTTGAATGACCTGCCTCGAGCTCCGTTACGTACCCGTAGTAGTTGTACGCGATCGCGCCGTTGCTGAGCACGTATTTGTCGTACTGCCCGATCGTGACCACGCGGTGTCTGCCGTTGCATGATACCGTGTTCACCACGTATTCGGTGCCGTTGATCCTTTCCTGTATGAGGACGCCATGATTTTCCAGTTCATTGCCCCGGGCGGCATCCAGATTACGCCTGAGCATCGCGAGCATCTCGCTCTGGTTCCTGCACAGGTACACGCCCTGCGAACCGGCGCCGCGAACAGGTTTTACAACGACCTCGCTTACGCCGAGCTCCCTGTAGAACTCTATCGCCTCTTTTTCCGATCTCACGACTCTGCCGCGGATCGCCCTCAGGCCGTGATCCGCAAGAGCTTTCTGCATCATGTCCTTGTGTGTCATATACGGGATCCTGTCTACAGGATTTCCCGGAAGACCGAGATCCGCCGAAAGCTCCGCGGCAAGTCCCACCCCGAATTCGCTTCCGGCTATGACCAGAGCAGGATCGAGTTCCTTTACCTGCTTAAGGACGTTTTCGTATTCGTCCTCCTTTATGATCTTTATCCTGTTCTTTACACGTTCATTTACCTTGTTGCGGGCGGCTTTCAGGCGCTCCACATCCTCAGGCGAACCGACATATCTGCCTTCGACCAGCACAGGCGTGTATCCGCGCGCCAGCGCGTCCTCGGCGTAATTGATGCCGGTCGATATATATTCACATATGACAATGGTCTTTCTGCCGTCTTTATTTTCCATCTTCGCTCTTGCCCTTTATCGTTATCCTGGTGGAATTCATGCCGAGTATGTACTCGTTGCTTATATCCGATACTATGCTCCTCAGTATCTGAACGTTCTCGGCGATGTCGCTCACATCATCCTCGTTCGGATCGAAGACCTCGCCGAGAGTCCGGAAGTCTATCTCGACATTCCCCCTGTATATACGTACGAGCACGTCTGCGTACGAGCTCTGGCTCTTCTTGTTCGCTGTGTATACCGCGATCTCCTCTACGGCCATGGCAACGCGCATCGCGTCGACCTTGCTGAGCCCCTTCTCTTCGCATATGTCCTGCACCTTCTCGCTGATCAGAGAGATATCCATCGACCCTTTTTCTATGGTCACATCCATGACGGTCTCCGGATCCCCTTCCTTTTCGACCTCGATGAGAAGAGGGGCTTTGAGCCTGCCGCCTGACTTCGCTGCGATCTTCAGATTGCATAAAAGCGTGATGATGACAAGCAAAGTCGACGTGAGAGGGAACGCCCACCAAAGGCCGTTTATCCCGATCGCCGCCACCATGATCCACGCGACAGGTATCACAGCGGCAAAGCTGTCGAGCGACGCCAGTATCGTGGAATAGTGCGTAAGTCCTATCACCTTGAGGTAACGGTAGTACACTACGAGAGCGAACCTCGGCACGAACATGAGGATGTATATCCTGAACGCGTGGACGGCCATCGAGAGCTGCGACGGTTCGGTGATGTTGTACAGCCCCGCCGCCTGCTTCGCGAATATGAACAGGATGATAGTTCCTGTGAGTGACATCAGGAACTGCCACAGCATCGAGGTCCTGAGTATATCGGCCTCGCCCTTGAGATCCGATTGTCCGTGCAGCACGGCCATCAATGGCACAGATGCTCCGATGACAGCGCCTATGAATATGGACATCACAGAGCTCGACTGTATGCAGAGCGAGAACGCCACGATGCCGCTGGCTCCGGCGGCTGCCATCGCCAGCCTGTTGCATACGGCAAACTGTATGGAAAGTCCTATCTGGTTCATGGCATCCGGCCTTCCGAGCGCGAATATCTCGCCTGCGTTCTCCATGGACGCCTTTATATCCCTGCTTATGTACAGTCTTACCTTGCCCGACATCGCTCCGAGAAGCACTACCGCTGTCGCGACGAGGTAACCTGAAAGCGTGGCCCATGCAGCGCCCTCGACTCCCAGGTGAAAGACCTTTATATACACGATGTCCATCATGATATTGACCACATTGGCGATCACGTTTACCGCGGTGGACAGTCCCGGATAGCCTGCCGA
>CACYHM010000075.1 GCA_902774195.1 uncultured Eubacteriales bacterium | reverse complement strand
CCTCGCGTTTATGAAAGGCACGTCGAAGGCCTGGCCGTTGAAGGTTATCAGATAGCCTATATGCTCAGCCTCGATGAAGTCCATCGCAGCATCGAGCACCCTGGGCTCCTCGTAGTGGTTCTCTGCAAGGAATTGTGTGATCCTGACACCGCTGCCGGTGTGCGTCAGAAGACCGATAAGTATGACTCTGGAGTTCGAACTTGAGAGGCCCGTGGTCTCGATGTCCAGCACGCAGGGCTTCATGCCGCCGAAGTATTCGTTCCACTGAGGATGGTAGTCCCCGGTGATCCTGTAATCTCTTGTGAATGTTTTCATCTTGCATCCTTTGTTTCCTTTCGGATACAACAAAATTAACATACTTGAATTGGTTTGGCAATTGACATAAACTGTGCTACAATATCACTTGGAAATTAATGCAGACAAGCATGAATTTAATCTTTTTATACATGGAGGAATGATCAATGCTTAATATCGAAAAGAAACAGGATGGCAAGAACCTCACAGTAGCTCTTACTGGCAGACTTGACACAGTGACTGCTCCTGAACTTGAGAGCGAGTTGGCTTCTGCACTCGATGATGTAGAAAACCTCGTCATCGATATGAAGGATCTCGAGTATATCTCATCCGCCGGCCTCAGAGTTCTGCTGACAGCTCAGAAGACCATGAACCAGAAGGGCAGCATGAAGCTGACCAACGTCAATGAGACAGTCATGGAGATCTTTGACGTAACAGGTTTCGTAGACATCCTTACTATCGAATAAGGGCCACGGTATGCAGGCATGAATGCAAAGGAAGAAAACGGATATCTTATGGTAGAGCTGTCCGGTCGTATCGACTCGGGCAATTCTGCTCAGATAGAGAAGGAACTGACAGAACTGGCCGAAGCCCATCCGAATGCTAAGGTCGTGTTCGACGCCGAAGATCTTGAATATATATCTTCGGCCGGACTTCGTGTTCTGCTTCATGTCCGCAAAAACAATCCGAGCCTTAAGATCATCAATGTCAGAAGCGATGTCTACGAAGTTTTCGAGATGACAGGCTTCAGTCAGATGATCGATATCGAGAAAGCCTTCAGAAGGATATCGATCGAGGGGTGCGAAGAGATAGGACGCGGCGCCAACGGCGCGGTCTATAAGCTTGACAAGGACACTGTCGTAAAGGTCTATTTTGATCCCGACGCATTCGACGACATACAGAACGAGCGCGAGGTCGCAAGACTCGCTCTCATACTCGGTGTCCCGACGGCCATTTCCTACGAGATCGTAAGAGTAGACGACGGCTACGGTTCCGTATTCGAACTTCTTAACGCCGAATCCTTTGCGAAGATACTCGCACAGGAGCCGGACAAGTTTGAATGGTGTCTTGACGAGTTCACCAAGATGCTGAGGATCATACACGGAACGGAAGTGCCTGACGGCAAGCTCCCTGACATCCGCGAGATGATGAAGAAGAGAGCACTGCTCACGAGCCGCGATCTGCCGCACGAGCAGGCAGAGAAGCTCAACAGACTCTTCGAAGAGATCCCGTACGACAATCACATGATCCACGGAGATTATCACTCGAAGAACCTCGAACTTGCAGGCGATGAAGTGCTGCTCATCGACATGGATACCCTCAGTGTCGGCAACCCGATATTCGAACTGGGCTTTATCTACAACGCCTATGTGGGATTCTATGATGTATATCCGGACAGCGTTCTGGATTTTCAGGGCTACGACTACGACACGACCATAAGATTCTGGAAGGAATTCCTGCCTAAGTATCTGGATACGGATGACGAGGAATATATCAGATCGGTCGAAGACAAGGCCCGTGTCGTGGGCTATACGAGGCTGGCAGGGATGCTGGTCTCCAAGGGCGTGCTCGACGATCCTAAGCGCAAAAAGGAGTACGATTGCTGGATAGCGAAACTCGCTGAATCACTGGAAAGGACAGACAGTCTGATGTTAGGACATGTTTTTGCAAAGCCGGATGCGGCAAGTGAAATCGAAGTAGAGGCTTCCGTCGCCAAACTGCCGGAGGTCCTTGGCTTCATAGACGGTCATCTCGAGTCCGCGGGATGCCCTTTGAGGGCTGTGATGCAGATCGATGTGGCTGCCGAGGAGATATTCGTAAATATCGCAAACTACGCGTACGCGCCGGGCAAAGGCATGGCAAAGATCAGAGTCGAGGTCGGAGGCGAACCTCTTGGTGTGACTATCACGTTCATAGACAGCGGAGTGCATTACGATCCGCTTGCCAAGGAGGATCCGGACGTCACTCTTTCGGCAGAAGAAAGAAAGATCGGCGGACTTGGCGTGTTCCTCGTAAAGAACACCATGGACGACATCACTTACGAATACAAGGATGGCCAGAACATCCTTACGCTCAGGAAGAACTTCTGATCATAGGAGACAGATGAATATATGAAACTTGGAATAGTAGGACTCCCCAATGTGGGCAAGAGTACTCTTTTCAACGCGATAACAAAAGCAGGCGCAGAAGCGGCGAATTATCCCTTCTGCACGATAGAACCAAACGTAGGAGTTGTTACGGTGCCGGACGAGCGCGTAACGACTCTTTCTAATGTGTACAATTCAAAGAAGACGATATACACGACCATAGAATTCTGCGATATCGCGGGGCTGGTGAAAGGCGCGTCGAAGGGCGAGGGCCTCGGCAACAAGTTCCTCGGACATATTCGCGAGGTCGAGGCGATAGTCCACGTCGTCAGATGCTTTGACGACGCCAACGTGGTGCACGTCGACGGAAAGATCGACCCTGTGAGCGACATAGAGACCATCAATACCGAGCTCATAATCGCAGACATGGAAGTGCTCGAAAGAAGGATACAGAAGACAGAAAAGCAGGCCAAGGCCGACAAGTCGGCGAAGGGCGAACTCGAGCTTCTGAAGCGCATATATGACCTGCTCGCAGAGGGCAGGAACGCCAGGGAGATCGAAGACCTCACAGCGGAAGAGGCCGCTTTCGTGAAGACTCTCGACCTTCTGACATACAAGCCGGTGATATATGCGGCCAACGTGTCCGAAGACGACGCGGCAGCTGCAGACAACGATTACGTAAAGGCCGTGAAGGAATACGCGGCAAAAGAAGGCTCTGAGGTCGTGGTGATCTGCGCGAAGATAGAGTCGGAACTCGCCGAGCTCGATGATGAAGAGAGAGCGATGTTCCTCGAGGACATGGGCATCGATGAGCCGGGCCTCGACAAGCTGATAAAGTCGTCATACTCGCTGCTCGATCTGATCAGCTTCCTGACTACGGGCGAGGACGAGACGAGAGCCTGGACCATAAAGCGCGGCACTCTCGCACCGCAGGCAGCAGGCAGGATCCATACCGACTTCGAAAAAGGCTTCATCCGTGCCGAGACCATATCCTACGACAAGCTCATGGAGGTAGGAGGGAAGATCTCTGCTGCCAAGGAGAAAGGTTGGCTGAGGTCGGAAGGCAAAGAATATGAAGTGAAAGACGGAGATGTCATGCACTTCCTGTTTAATGTTTGATTTAAATATCTGATCAAAGAATCGGTTTTTTTGAAAGAGACTGCAGACCGCAGTCTTTTTTTTTACACCGGGTTTCCAGGACAGGAAAAAAGCCTGAAAGGTTTACAATTAAAGGGTTTCAGGCTCTGGATTGTACTAAAAAGGCCAATCTTGTTTTTTTGTGTATTACATGATTGCAAAAAAATATTGACCCTATATAATGCAATTAAGGATTGCTAGACAATCCTATCTCTAGTCCCAATACCCTTTTTCGAAAGAGACTGCGCCCCTTGCAGTCTTTTTCACTTGCCGGATAATTTCTTATTATCTGAAAAATGCAGCGGTACGCACCGGTTTTCGGGGAAAGCCCCAAAAGTCGGTGATTTTTTGTTGATTTGAGTGCATCCGCTGTTCGACATATCCTGCTGGATATGAAATCATTTCATCAGAATGATCCTCTTAAGAGGGAGAATCAAATGCAATGCAAAATAAAAGCTAAAATGTATTGCAATTTAGATTCTTTTTAAATATATTAGTGATATGACGATGTACACAGCGATCCCTATGAAGACAGATATATAGCTGTTGGAATGGTTCGTGGCCGTATTACAGTGATATATGTTGTCTATACAGAGCGGGGCGATACCCTCAGGATAATATCTGCTAGAAAAGCGACAACAATTGAAGAGGAGGCATACTATGAAAGGCTATAAACTGGATCCGGACAGAAAACTAACAAAAGAAGAAATAGAGATGCTGGACAGAATGGAAAGCATGCCCATTACTTTCGATGAGGATTGTCCGGAACTGACAGCCGAGCAGCTTGCCAAATTCCGGAGGATCTCTGATATAAACAAAGCGAATCGAAGAAAGCAGTCTGTGACACTCAGGCTGTCCCCGCGGGCCCTCAATAAAGCCAAATCGCTTGGGAAAGGGTATACCAGTGTACTGAGCAGGATACTGGAAAGTGCTTTGGAAGACAACGACCTGATCCAGCGTTATTTATGATCGATCGGAAACTTCTTCGACGCATACCTGTAGAGCAGGATGCCGGCGATCATAGCGCATACGCTTATGACCTGAGCCTGCCTGAAAGGCCCGATCATCAGAGAATCGGTGCGCAGACCTTCGACGAAGAAGCGCTCGAGAGAATATAATATGAGATACAGAGAAAACGTCTGCCCCATGGCAGTGCGTTTTTTCTTGTCGAACCAGCTGAGAAAGAAGAAAAGTGCGAGGCACCACAGCGATTCATACAGAAAGGTAGGGTGGACCAGCTGCCCGTCGACGAGTATCGCCCATGGCAGGTCGGTCGGGCCCCCGTGAGCCTCGCCGTTGAAGTAGTTGCCCCATCTGCCGATGGCCTGGGCAAGAGCCACGCTAGGTATGATAAGATCGAGCATATTCAAAGGATTGATCTTTCTGCGCCTGCATATGGCAAGCACGACGATGGCGCCGAATATGAGGCCGCCGTGTATGGCAAGCCCTCCGTTACGGATGTTGAGCACATCGGAAAGGCTGTGATAATACGATGCGTTGAAAAGCACGTAGTAGAGCCTGGCTCCTATGACACCGATCGGCAGCATCCATATGGCCAGATCGAGCACGTCGTCCTCGGTTATACCGTGAGATGGAGCTCTTTTGCACGAAATAAAGACGGCAAGCAGCATGCCGCATGCGATCAGTATGCCGTACCAGCGTATGTCTACGCCGAATATCGAGAATGCTATAGGATCCGGATGGCCCATGGTGTTCCTTTCAAAATGCTGCAGCTGCATCTGCTGTAGCTGCGTCAGGTGATAACGTCTGCATCAGTATAGCATATTCGTCCTCATTTTATTGCATTTTCTGTTGACAAGGTAATTCGCTTTTGTTAATATAATCAAGCGCGTAAAAAGAAATGCGCGACTGTGGCGGCGTAGCTTAGCTGGCTAGAGCGTCCGGTTCATACCCGGAAGGTCACTGGTTCAAGTCCAGTCGCCGCTACCAGATATGGGATCATAGCTCAGCTGGGAGAGCACCTGCCTTACAAGCAGGGGGTCATAGGTTCGAGCCCTATTGGTCCCACCATATGCGGCCGGGTAGTTCA
>CACYHM010000074.1 GCA_902774195.1 uncultured Eubacteriales bacterium | reverse complement strand
TCAGGCGATGCCTCCATTATGCCTGTTACGCCGGTAGTGTTCTGTGCGGTGAGCGCCGTTACCGCGCTCATGGCATAGACTCCATTCATGGTCATCGTCTTGATGTCAGCCTGGATACCGGCGCCTCCGCAGGAATCCGATCCTGCGATCGTCAATGCTTTTCTCATTTCCGTTTTTCTCCTTTCGTCAAAGCATTCACTTTTGTATAGCGGCAGAAAGTGGTGCCCCCGGTCTGCCGCTTTTTATTCTTTTTTACCCGAGCATTTCACTCAGATCCTTTATGTATATCTCAGCGGTCTCCTTCATGCCCTCCTGGTCGGTCTCGCCTCTGGCGTCGAAGACACCGGCTGTGTGGAAGCCCGCCTCCGCCGCTGTCTTAAGAGCATAAAGCGAGTCTTCGAATACGAGAGTCTCATCGCGGGACGTTCCCATGAACGCGGCCGCCGCATCGAATATTTCGGGAGAATGCTTGCTTGTTCCGACCTCAGCTACGGTGAATATCCTGTCGAGATATCCCAGGATGCCGTTGCGCTCAAGCGCCCTTGAGACATGCTCTGCCGGGCTCGAAGTGGCAGCCGTCATCTTCACTCTGTCCGACCTGAAGCGCTCCATCAATTCAGCCGCACCCGGCTTTGCTTCGACCTCATAGAAGTAGAAGTCGCGCAGCATGCCGCTCAGCCCGGCCATCACCTCTTCAGAGGATATGCCGAGAGAATAGTGTTCTGTCAAATATTCCGCGCCCTGCTCCATGCTCATCGAAAAGAGAACATGCGCAAGTCCTTTTTCAGGTTCTTTGTTCATGCTCATGAGGTACCTTGCTCCGAGATCGGTCCATATCTCCATCGAATCGAGCAGGACTCCGTCCACATCGAAGATAACGCCCTTTATGCCCTCAGTCATGACTTCACCATTTCTTCCGTAGCTTTTCTGAGCCGCGATGCCGCCGCCTTTATATCTTTCTGTCCGTAAATTGCACTGATGACAGCGATGCCGCATATGCCGCTCCCGGCGAGATCAGGAGTGTTTTCGAGAGTGATGCCTCCGATCGCCACCACAGGGATGCTTACAGCTTCGCATATGGCCTTCAGAGTCTCATACGAAACATCTTCTGCATCATCCTTAGAGCCGGTAGGAAAAACCGCTCCGACCCCGAGATAGTCCGCCCCCCGCTTTTCTGCGAGCACGGCCTGTTCGACCGTCTGCGCCGATACGCCCAGTATTTTGTCCGGTCCCAGAAGCGCACGCACATCGCCCGCTTCCATATCGCTCTGTCCTACATGGACGCCGTCAGCGTCCATCCTGAGCGCTATATCCACGTTGTCGTTCACAACAAACGGCACGCCATACTCACCGGCCATGGCCTGGAGTTCGACCGCCTCTTCGTAAAAGCGGTCTTCATCCAGTTCTTTCTCGCGAAGCTGCAAAAAGCTGACACCGCCGTCGAGGCTTTCTCTCACAACCTCTGCGAGTGTCCTTTCCCCCAGCCAGTGCCTGTCGGTCACCGCATAAAGAAGCAGCGAATCCGCAAGTTCTTTTCTGTTGTCTTTATCGATCATCACTTTACCTTATTTCGTATTTCGCTCCCTCTTCGAGAGTCTTCGCATCCATGTTGTATATCGCGTCGATTATACGGTTTCTGTATGTGGAGTTGCCGTCTCCGTCCTGCATGCGGCTCCATCCGATCTCCCCCGCAAGTCCCATTGCGCACACCGCTGCAGCTGCCGCTTCGAGCTTCGCGTCAGGATTCGCAGCAAGGAACGCTGTCATCATGCCGGAAAGCTGGCAGCCTGTACCTGTTATTCTTCCCATCTCCGGACGGCCGTTTCTGATAACAAAGCATCTGTCAGCGTCAGCCACTAGGTCGATAGCGCCGGTGACCGCGATCACCGCACCCGTCTTTGCCGCAAGCTTTTTAGCGAATGCGACTGAGCTGTCGAGCGTATCCTCTGTGACAGCGTCTGCGACATCGGCGTCAACGCCCTTTGTGGTACCGCTCCCGGACGCGAGAGTCTTTATCTCGGAGATATTGCCCCGTATCGCCGTGAATCGAAGCTCATCCATGAGTGATACTGCGGTATCCGTCCGCAGAGCCGATGCACCTGCGCCGACAGGATCAAGGAGCAGCACATGTCCGAGTTCCTGCGCTTTTTTCCCCGCCTTATGCATGGCTTCTATGCTGCTTTTGTTCAACGTCCCGATATTGATGTTCAGGCCGCCGCATATCGATGTGATATCTTCGACATCTGCAGGCTCATCCGACATTATAGGACTGCCGCCGCAGGCGAGCAGAACATTTGCGACATCGTTCACGGTCACGTAATTCGTGATATTATGCACCAGCGGCACGTTCTTTCTTACATTGTCGATACATTTTCCAAGCATATCTTCTTCCTCCTGTAAACTTAAAACAGCAGATACGCCGCGCAGGCATATCTGCTGTCATCCGCAAAAAGAAGACTTCAGTCTGTATATCCCTACGTTGGCATTATCCAAATCAGGTCAACGGGTCCGGACTCAGCGTCCGTTCTCAGCCTGCGTAAGCAAGCTCCCCTTTTGTATATTTTGTTTATGATATTACTTTACTACTGACCGGAACACATTTCAAGGCTTCAGTCCGGCCGCATGTTCAGTTACTGATCTTCGTTCCACACATCCTTGTACTGCGTGTATTTATCGAGGCTCGAAACAGCGTTCCACGGTATGAAGCCTCCGTCAAGCCCGGCGTCTTCAAGGCCGGCTATCTGCGCTTTGAGTTCAGCCGTCCCGTATATGAAGGTCGGGTTCCAGTGAGGCGTATCGTAACCCGTGATCCATGTCCTTGCCACGGCAGGATCTTCGAGTATCTCCTGCTGTTTCTCAGCTCTTTTGCCCCAGCTGTTCATAATGCCGTACGGATCTTCCCAGCCGCCGTCGACCCCCATGTGGTCGGTATACGGCATGGCGCTTATGGCATCCACGACATTGGATATGCCGGCCCAGTACTGGCCGTATGCCGTCATGTAACCGTATGCGCTCTCTCCGAACACATCCACAGAGAACCATGCTCCGGCGTCGTGTATCTGATCTGCCGCGTACATGCAGAAGTTCTGTATAGCCTGGCCCTTCTCTTCGCCATAGATATTGCGGAAGTCGGCGCTTCCGGACTTGGACATCTCGAAGGAGTTCTCAGGGAACCTTACATAGTCGAACTGTATCTCGTCAAAGCCGAATTCCCTTATGGCTTCCTGCGCCAGCCTTACATTGTATTCCCAGACTTCGCGCGAGTATGCGCTCGGCCATGTTGTGCTGCCTCCGTATTCTATGCAGTTTTCCGGATGATCCTTGGCGTATATAGGATCGTTGAATACCACGATGCGGCCTATGAGATAGGCTCCCGTTTCCTTGTACGCCTCGATCCCTTTTCTGTATGCGTCCTTTGAAACGTACGCAGTGTCGTACGAAGACGGCGAAAGCTCTTTGGCGACATCCGACTCATACGCGAGCACTCCGTCCTTTATATCGATGACCACAGCATTGCAGCCGGTCTCTTTTACGAGGTCCACCCACGGTCCGCAGTTGACTGCAGCCTCGCAGTTTACGTACATGGCACGCGCGTATTCGCAGAATTCGTTGCCTTTTATCTCGGGTCTTTCGAACGGATAGTAGTCGAGATTCGAAGCCCTTCCTCCGTAAAGATCATAACCGTAGTTATCGTCCGCGACCTCATCAGCTATTCCGTTTTCGTTATATACTGCATCTGCCTTCTCCTGTGTATCGGCCATGTATTTGCCGTATACGTAGCCTTTCACGGAGCCGCCTTCGCCGTCGGTATACTTCACCTGATACTTGTTGATGGTCCCGTCCGGTCTTATCTTATCGAATCCGGTGACCTCAAGGCAGCTGCCTTTAGGCGCGAACGATTCGATCGCGGGGCCGGTCTCCTCGGAATATACCGTCGCCGGAGTCCTGACATAGACTTCTTTTTCCTGTACTATATCGTCCGGAGATGATACGAGGTTGTCCTCCATTACATAGAGCGGATCCGCATCGTATCTGTCATCGTCCGCTATCTCAGTTCCTTCTTTCAGCGAAGTGCCGGGCAGAGTCTTGTCTACTCTGACATATGTCACTCCGTCTATGTCCACCTTGTCGGCATAGCGTTTTACCTGGGTGCCTCTGACAAGCCTTTCGGCCTCGACTGCCTTTCCGGGAGCTTCGGCATCTGCTTTCTCATCCTTTTCTATGGTATAAACAGCAGCATCCTTGGATGTGCTCGCTATATATGATGCCGTATACAGATGCATCATCGACCTATATCTGAAAAAGCCGAACGAAACTGCGCCGACAACGAGCATGAGCGCTGCCGCAAGAAGCACCCATTTCAGGCACCCTCTCTTCTCAGGCTCTGCCCCGTGCCTGCTCCCCGAATCCTTCGAGCGGGACTCCGCACGTCCGGCACGTGTGCCTGCGGCTTCCTCTGCCGGAGCCTTCACCGGAGTCTTTTCTGCAGGGACCGGCTTTGCTGCCTTTTTCTTCTCTTTTTTTACAGGAGCTGCTTTTTCGGCTTTCTTTTTATCTTTCTTTGCAGGATCTGCTTTTTCGGACTTTTTCTTTTCTTTCCTTTTCGGCTCGGTCTTTTCGTGTTTTTTTCCGTTCTCACGTGTACGCGAAGCCCGGCCCACGCGAACGCTTTCAGGCACTGCCTGAGGTGTTTCGATCGCAACGGATCCGCTCTTCTTTGGTCTCGCCTTTTTTGACTCTGCTTTTTTTGGTTTTTCAGTCTTTGACTCTGTCTTCTTCTTTTCAGGAGCAGGTTTTGCGGCAGGTTTTTTCTTTCTGTCAGAAGCAGGCTTTGCGGATGCTTTTTTCTCTTTTTCAGCAGGCGCAGGATCCTTCTTTTCTTCTGCCTTCTTCTCCTCGTTCAGGGCAAAGGCTTTATTCAGTTCTTCTTTTATCTTATCCTGTTCTTCTTTTGTCATCCTGTTTATTCCTTAAATGAGCTACCCTACTACTTTAACCTTTTTGCACTCTCTCTTCAACAGCCAGATTGTGTATGTACGTGAAATAATGTACAATTATTAAGGTTTACGCAGGAGGAACACTGAAATGGAAAAATTCGACCTTAGTCCGCTCATCAAAAGGCAGAGTGTTTCAGAGATAGTTCTCGATTTTCCGTGCGACGAGACCGAGCGTGTATTTTTCAACGGATACCAGACCTGGTCGCCTTCACACGAAGAAAAACCGAGCATCGCCGCCCGTACCATACACCCGGTGATAAAAGCGCTCGGCAGACCCTGGGGCACATCCAGATACGGCGACGGTTTTTTTATCAAGCCGGTCCATGACAAGCCGGGATGCTTTCACGGTTTCAGTTATTTCTACAAGAGATACGAAGAGGACTACCTGCTGATAGCATCCACCGATGAGACAAACGGCTACACGATATTCAACTACGACTTTTTCAAAGGCGAGCTGAGCATCAAAAAGGACGCAGGCATCGCTGAAGGCGCTGCATATAGCCGCGTTCAAGGGCGGTTATGATGACGTATTCGACGCGTGGTTCGATGCTGCCGGTATCAAAAGACGCCCGGCGGAGCCTCTCGCAGGGTACGGCAGCTGGTATAACCGCTTTACGAAGATAACCGACGAGACCATCACGGATGACCTGAAGGGCTGCGCAAAAGTGCTTGAGCCGGGAGACCTCTTCCAGATCGATGACGGCTGGCAGGTCGCGGTCGGCGACTGGACAGCGCACCCGGTAAAATTCCCGCGCGGAATGAAAGCATCCGTCGATGACATACACGAAAGAGGCTTCAAGGCCGGTCTGTGGCTTGCGCCTTTCGGAGCGCAGGCGGATTCACAGCTTGTAAGAGATCATCCGGACTGGCTTCTCAAGCATGACGGGAGGCCTTGGTATGTAGGGTCCAACTGGGGAGGTTTCTATTCTCTCGACATGGATGTCCCTGTAGTCAGAGACCATCTCAAGGCTGTTTTCGATACGATATTCAACGAGTGGGGATTCGACCTTGTAAAGCTCGACTTCCTCTACGCCGCGGCGCCGTGGATGACCGATAAAGGACCATTCTTCGGAGAGAGCCGCGGAGCCAGGATGTGCCGCGCGATGGACTATCTGAGAGAGTGGTGCGGCGACGGAATGATACTGGGATGCGGAGTCCCTCTGATGCCGGCATTCGGCAAGGTCGAATACTGCAGGATCGGACCGGACGCAAGCCTTGAATGGGACGGCACTCTTGTCCAGAGGAACGCATCGCTCGAGTATCCTTCCACTAAGAACGCGATACTCGATACCTTCTACAGAAGAGGGCTGGACGGCAGGGCCTTCCTGAACGACCCCGATGTCTTCTTCCTGCGCAGGGACAATATAAAGCTCACTGAAGAGCAGAAGGACATGCACGCCAGAGTGCTTGCACAGTACGGCAGCTTCTTTCTCACCTCCGACAACATGGGGGAATACGACGAGGAGCAGACAGCGCATTACAAAGAGCTGAGAAGGGTATGGAAAGACAAGAGCTTTACAAGCAAAAAGTTCCTGAAGGGGCTCAAGGACTGAAGCACAGTTTGATCAAGGAAAGGTAAAAATGAGCAAGAAAGAAAACACAAACACTGCAGCCGCAGGCATCGATGAAAAGCAGACGAAGAGGAATCTTGTCTTCTTCCCTCTGGGGACTCTCGGAAGGGACATGATCTACAACCTCTTCACGAATTTCATCCTGCTGTTCGTGCTGTTCACACACCAGCTCACGCCGGCACAGCTGATGGCTATCACCGGCATTATGATCGGGGCGAGAGTATTCGATGCTCTTAACGACCCGCTGATGGGCAACATAATCGAAAGGACCCGTACACGCTGGGGCAAGCATATGGTTCTTCGGCATCATATACTTCGCTTACAGCATCTCGTATACGATGCACGACATATCCTACTGGGGCATGATCCCTTCCCTCAGCAAGGAGGGCAGCGTCAGGGACAAACTCACCGCTATGACCAACCTCGTAGCGGGCATCGGGGGCGGCCTTGCAGGTCTTTTCATCCCTATGTTCACTACAGGCGACAAGACCATCGGCGGCAACGCCCAGACGGCATACGGAACAGTCGCGCTCATATTCTGCATACTCGCGCCGCTCTTCCTCTGCTTCACCATATTCGGAGTCAGGGAGGACCGTTCATATATGGACACCACCCCTCCTCCGGTAAGCTTCAAAAAGATCGTCTCGACCATCGCGAACAACGATCAGCTGTCGTGGATGTGCCTCATATTCCTCTTCCACCAGATCGGCGCCGACCTGATCATCGGAGGCATAGGATCGACGTACATCTACTTCACGTACGGGTATAAAGGCGGTCTCTACTCGCTGTTCTCGACGATCGGTCTGTCTGCTTCAGGCATACTGCTGATCGCATACCCTTGGCTGTCATCAAAGTGGAAACGCAAGACTCTCATGAAGGGCTTCGGAGTCATTCTCATCGTGGGATTCGCACTGATGCTCTGCGCGGGACTCTTCATGCCTGCAACGATGACCTCATTCTGGATCACGACCCTCGGATACATGCTGGCTCAGCTCGGCATGAACTGCTACTACGTGATCATGATGCTTTCTGTCATCAACACGGTCGAATACAACGAATACAAGAACGGCACCAGAGATGAAGCCATCGTTGCTTCGATCAGGCCTTTCTTCACAAAGTTCGGAAGCGCCCTGTGCGTCCTGCTGACATCGGTGTCCTATCTGCTTCTTGGAGTCACTGATTACACGAACGAGATAAGCGCGTTCGAGCAGGCGGCCAACATGGGAAAGATCACCGAGGCCGAAAAGCTGGCTTCTATAGATTCGGTCATAGCATCGGTCACGAGCCTGCAGAGCCACGGCCTTCTGTTTGTGATGTGC
>CACYHM010000073.1 GCA_902774195.1 uncultured Eubacteriales bacterium | reverse complement strand
CGTCCTTTCCCCTGATCTCACCGGCTTTCAGCTCGATCGTGCCGTCGTCCACAAGTATGGTCCCTCCTTCGGATATGTCATCCGCCAGACCCTCGTACGTTGTGTACACGCGGGCGGCATCACCCTCCGCATCCGTGTTTCCGTACATCGGTGTCAGAGTGACGCAGCTCCCCTTTTCGAGCACGACCGGACTGTGTCCTTTGAGCAGACCTGTTCTTATCTCAGGGCCTTTGGTGTCGAGCAGCGCTGCTATTGGCCTTCCCGCAGCTTTCGCCGCTTTGCGCACTCTTTCGAGCATCTCGAGATGGCTCTCATGTGTGCCGTGCGAGAAGTTGAATCTGGCAACGTCCATCTCCTTTGCCAGTTCATTCAGTATGGAATCATCCGATTCCTTCGGCCCCATGGTACATACTATCTTGGTTTTTCTCATTTCTTTTCCTCTGTTATATCAGCACCGTAACTGCATTCGGCATCTCCGCGTCAGGGTCATATGAATATCTCATGTCACGCACCGACTTCTTCAGCAGGTCGTATGACAGCTTGTTATCCGTATCCGCCGGATCGAAGCGCCCTCCGCTGTAGTATATCGTGACCGTAGCCTTCTCGTCTTCCCTGGAGTATTCGGCTGCGATGCGCGCCGGCAATATGCCGGTGCGGGGCAGCATCTGCTGGCCTACTTCCTCTATCGCCAGTCTTACGCGGTATTTCACGTTCAGCGGTATGTTGTTCTTGAGACACCAGCGGTCGAGCTCGATGTCTATCTTCTCGAAGCCGGTATTGCCATCCCCGATATACAGCTCGAGCACTTTGAGATTATGTATGAACCTCTTCGTGAGCTCTTTCTGCGGATCGTCGAATATCTGCTCCGGGGTCCCGTCCTCGTAGATGATCCCCTGATCCATGTAGAACACCCGGTTGGATATTGATCTGGCAAACTCCATCCCGTGAGTCACTATCATCATTGTCCTTCCGCTCTCGGCAAGATCGCGGATGACAGCCTGTACCTCTGCCACGTTGGCCGGGTCGAGAGCACTCGTAGGCTCGTCCAGAAGTATCACTTCCGGGTCCATCGCCAGGGTGCGTGCGATGGCCGCCCTCTGCTGCTGTCCTCCGGACAGTTCATCCGGATACTGCAGCTCGCTTCCCTCAAGGCCCACTCTGTACAGATGCTTCATGGCTGTATCGTAGGCTTCCTGCTCCGATCTTCCGAGTATATCCATCTGCGCGATCATCAGATTCTCTATCACCGTCAGATGAGAGAAGAGGTTGAACTGCTGGAAGACCATGCCCATCCTGCGCCGGACCCTGGTAAGATCCTTCCCATGAGCAGTGATGTCCTCTCCGTCGAACAGTATCTTCCCTCCGGTCGGACGGTCAAGCATGTTTATGCAGTACAGAAGAGTGGACTTGCCCGTGCCGGACGGTCCTATGACCGCGATCACATCACCGTCATTTATGACGGCGTTCACATCGATGAGAGGCGCCGTGTTCTCATACTTTTTTTCAAGGTGTACAAGCTCTATCATCTGCGCTTCACCCCCTTCAGTATGTCTTCGCGTTTCCGCCTCTTCGGATCGAACAGCGGCTCCACCCTTTTCGCGGAGAGATTGATAAGCGCCTCCAGGACGAAATAGATCACCGCGATGGATATCAGCGGGAAGAGCGCATCGTAAGTACGGCTCCGCACTATGTCAGCCATCTTGGTCAGATCCTGTACAGCAATGTAGCCTACGACCGCGGTCGCCCTCAGCAGAGCGCTCATGTCGCCCCTGAGCGGAGAGAATATGAAAGGCATGGCCTGAGGCAGTATTATCCTGTAAAAAGCCTTCCGGTCCGAATAGCCCAGGGAATACGCCGCTCTTATCTGTCCGCTGCCGACGGCCGCTACGCCCTCTTTTATCCTCGTATATACAGTCGCGCCGAATATGAGGGTGAAGCCCATCACCGCTACTATCGTGCCCGGTATAGTCACACTTCCGAACACCACGTAATACAGCAGCATGAGAAGCACGACCGCCGGCATGCCCTGTACCAGCCACACGGCGAAGCGGGTCAGAGCGTCCGCAACACGACCGCCGCCGCGGCTTATATTGTACATTACGAAGCCCAGCAGAGCGCCGAGCAGTATCGACGCTGCCGTTATGATGAGAGTGGTCACAGCGCCTGACACGAAGAGCTTCCACCTGTCCTCGGCCAGAAATGTCCTTTCAAAGCTGTTCTTTATATACGTCAGAAAGCCTTCCTCGTTCTTCGCGGAACCATGGTCCTTTACCATCGCGGTTACCTCGATGGTCATTACGGGATCCGAAAAATCCAGGGCCTCCTCGTACTCCGGAAGGTAATATAGGTTTGACATCACGCAGTCCGCGTCCCCGGACTGCGCCGCGGATATGACGCCTCCGAAATCATATACCTTCAGGTGCAGACCCGCTCCGAGCCATGCGGCGAAGCGCTTTGCCAGTTCTATATCGTATCCCGACAGATCTGTCCCGACATAGAAGGACCATGGCTCTATGGTCCCCGTCGTAGCCACCGTGACGGCGTACTGCGGGTCATCTGCCGGCGGGATATCAGGCATTACATAGTTCTCATCGACCGCCCAGCGCTGATACATGTCGTCGAGCGTTCCGTCTTCCTTCTTTTCCTTCAGGAACTGATTGATCTTGTCCTGAAGGTCCGGTATCTCTGATTTTCGGGAGACAGCTATGGCGACTGTATTATCACAGTAAGTTTCATCCAGAATGCGCACTCCCGACACGCCGTGCTCGATGGCCCTTTCCATCTGGATGCGCTGTGAAATGCACGCGTCTACCTTGCCTGTCGAGACCTCCTGATACGCCGGGAATATGTCCGTGTACGACTCGATCTCCGCCTCTTTGAACTCCTTCATCACCTTGTTCGCTTCCGGAGTGCTGGTGGATATCGCAACGACATTTCCCTCTTCATCGAGCTGGTCCAGCGAAGTGATATCATCGTCGCCCTTCACGCACGCGCACAAAAGAAGCACGGCGGTCATCACCACGGCGATAAGAGCGGTCTTCATGTACTTCAGTAACGTTTCCCGTCCGGCCATCGTTCTTTTATACTGTTATACTGTCACATTCTGCCTGTTACTCAGCTTTGCCTGCGAGGCCTATCTCTTCGGCATGCTCTTCCATCCCTCTGATGCAGATCTCAGCCACATCGCGGACCTCCATGCCCAGCATGTCGCAGCCCTTCTTTATGATCTCACGGTCGCACTTCGCGGCGAACCTCTTGTCCTTGAACCTCTTCATGAAGCCCTTCGGCTGCATTCCGATTATGCCGTCGTCCCTCAGACGTCCGTAGGCCTGGATTATCCCCGTCAGCTCGTCCACGGCAAAGAGGGACTTTTCCATGTTCGTCAGCGGCTCGACATCCGTGCAGATGCCGTATCCGTGCGCCATTATCGCCCGCACATCCTCAGGATCGACTTCCGCGTCCAGCAGCGGCTGCTCCGTGTGCTGCAGGTGCTCATCCGGATACTGCTGGTAATCGTAGTCGTGCAGATAGCCGACAGCCATCCAGTGCTCCTTGTCCTCGCCGAAATGCTCGGCCATGGCGCCCATGGCTGCCATGACGTTCAGTGCATGTATCCTGAGATGCTCCTCGGTCACGACTGCATCGTTCAGTTCCTTTGCTCTTTCAAGTGTAAGCATTTTCCCTTCTCCCTTCATTCGTGTTTATCTGTCTGTTTTCAGCCTGTCCAGCGCCGCTTCAAGCGTATGCGCGAAGCCTTCGATGTCTTTGCGGTCGCTCTCCGTGAACCTTCCCTTCGAAGGACTGTCGATGTCGAGCACTCCGTAAAGTTCTCCCTTCCTGTGGAGCGGAACGACCAGTTCCGACCGGCTCGCCGAGTCGCAGGCTATGTGCCCGGGGAACTCATGTACATCCGGGACAAGCTGAGTCCTGTCTTCAGCCGCCGCCGTGCCGCACACTCCCTTTCCCGTCTCGATCACGGTGCAGGCCGTCTTTCCCTGGAATGGTCCAAGTTCGAGCCTTCCTCCCCGCATGATATAGAAGCCCGCCCAGTTGATATCCTCAAGCGACTCCCATAAGAGGGCCGCGGCGTTGGCCAGTACGGTCATGTCCCAGCTCACGCCTTCCGAAAGGCTTTCGAGCTGTCTCTTCATAAGTTCACTGTCTGTCATCTCTGCCCCCCTGTATCTCCTTCCCGGGCGGCGCAAGTTCGGATGCCGCCGCGGCGCCGAGTATCATTATGGCTCCGATGACCGTCTGCGCAGTTACCGGCTCCTTCAGGAAGAACGCCGAGAGCAGCACGGCCTCGACCGGGTCTATGTAGCTCAGTATGCCGACTGTCTGTGCCGGCAGCCTGTTGACCGCGTCGAAGTATATTATGTATCCGATGCCCGTGTGCAGGAATCCCAGCACGAGCAGACATATGAAGCCTGTAAGCGTCACCTTCACTGCGGCGAAAGCTCCCGTCGCCGCCGAGTACGGCAGCATTATGAGCGAGACGAGCGCGAGCTGAACTATCGTGGTGTTCACAGGCGAGATGTCCTTCATGTACTTGTTGATCAGAACGACCATCGCGTAGAAGAATCCACCGGCTGCGCCGAAGATCGCGCCTTTCATCTCTGAAACGTGAAAGCCCGTCTGAAGCACGCCCGATACCAGTACCATGCCTCCGAAGGCGGCCGCCACGCACGCGAGTTTCTTCGGGCTCAGCTTCTCTTTGAGAACAGCCGCGCCGGCGAGTATGTAGAACACAGGCTGCATGTAATAGCAGAGTGTAGCGGTCGCTATCGTCGTATATCTGTACGCCTCGAACTGGCAGATCCAGTTGAAGCACATCAGGACCGAGCTCAGGCACAGCCATCCAATGTTGCGCTTTATGGCCTCAGTATCCGGCTTTTCCCCCCGCAGGGCCAGGATCGCCAGGATTATAATGACGCCGAAAAACGCTCTACCGAGACATATTATGCTGGAAGGCATATCTATGAATCTCGACAGAGTCCCGATCGTGCCGAACAGCATCATAGTGAATATCAGCTGCGCTCTTGGATGGCCCGCGTCCCTGCTCCCCATCTTCTCTCCTTTCTCCCGCTTATGATACCATTTTCTTCGGGCATCAAAAAGGACCGCCTTGATTCAGGCGATCCTTTTTATGATATTTCATCTTCAGACAGCTGCCCGGCGTTTTGTCCGGCGCTGCCGCACTGTTACATATTGCCCGCGCTGTATTTGTTGAGCAGGTCGTGCTTGAGGTTCCACAGCGGCTTGCTGAGGTCGACGTAGTAGATCTGCGGATTCTCGAACCTGAGCATCTCTCCCCACAGAGTATCGACCTGTGTCCTGCAGGTCTCCCTGATCTCTTCGATGCCCGGCTCTTTATACACGAGCTTTCCCCTGTCGAATATCTTCACCAGAAGTTCTTTTGCCTCGTAGTTCTCGAGCACCTTGCGTTTCCATACGGCGTTCGGATCGAAGATCTCGTAAGGTTTTCCGTCAGGGACCGGCTCGTCATGAAGCATGATCACATCGGCAAGAGCCTTGCCGGTCTCCTTGCTGAAGAATCTCACGACCTTCTTGAAGC
>CACYHM010000072.1 GCA_902774195.1 uncultured Eubacteriales bacterium | reverse complement strand
GAAACTATGCTGCTTCAGGGTTTTTTAATCTGACACAAGACTGGTAATATACTGGTATTCAATTAGTTGGTGTGCGAATCTTGAAAAGAAACAGGCCTTGGAATCGTTGAAATTCCAAGGCCGTTGTGGTGGATGATCAGGGGTTCGAACCCTGGACACCCTGATTAAGAGTCAGGTGCTCTGCCAGCTGAGCTAATCATCCGTATGCAATATGTGCAGGCCGGCATTTCTGCGAGCCGCTTGATGATATTACCACCGGGACGCTCTCAAGTCAAGAGAAATACTAATGTTTTTCTTACAATCCTTTCATATTGCCTCCAAGTCATTGAATTACGTACAAAAATATAGTAGTATTTCACTGAATATTTGTGAACAGGCATATTTTGATGTGCAAAAATAGATAATTCTGTCCATCGGGACGTTCTATAAAACTGGAGGTATAACATTGTTCTGTAGCAATTGCGGAAACAGACTGGCAGACGGCGCGAAGTTTTGCAGCGCATGCGGAACCAGGGTGCAGGATGCAGCCGGGCAGGAATTCCGATTCGGCGATGACGTCGTATTCAAAGAGCCAACGCTCGACACCGGAGCTGTGAGCGCACCGGAAGAAAGACCGGCATCAAGAAGGGAAAGCATCTCCTTTGACTGGAGCGCCGTTGTTGACGAGCCGCACAAGAGAGAGATCCCTGATGTCAAGTCGCCATGGGCAACGACCGGCGGCATCGATGAAAAGGAACTCTACGCCGAGATGACTCCGTCGACTGACCGCAGCCGTACGATGAGCTTCATCGATGTGCTCAAGGCAGAGAAGGAAGAGAAAGAAAAGAAAGCCGAGCAGAGAGCTTTCGTCTATACTGACGTGCTCGAAGTAGACGCGGACATGTCTTCCTTCAACGATGCACCGACTCTGAACTATGCTCCTCTTTACGATGATGTGGACACGCCTGTAAAGACGCCGTTTGACGATGTCGAGAGAAAGACTGACAGACGCACACTCGACAACGTGAAGACTCCGTCGGTCGAGATGTCCAGAGAAACGATCGCTCAGTTCGATGAATACGTAAAGAGCTTTGAGGCCGGAGCCGGGATCGTACATGACGAGCCAAGGTTCGAAAAGCCTGCGCCGGCAAAGCCGGTGAGCGACGAGCCGAGATTTGAGCTTCCGGATTTTCTTAAGAGGGCGGCATCTCCTGCGAAGGATGAGCCTGCGTTCGATACAGCTGCGGATGCGGCCGTATCGCTCGATGAGCTTTCGGGCGCTGCAGACATAGACTTCAGGAAGGATGTCATCGATGAACCTACCTTCGAGGTCCCGAAGATCGAAGAGACCGTAGATGAACCGGTATTCGAAGAGCCGAAGTACGAAGAGCCGGTATTCGAAGAACCGAAGTTTGATGATGACGATTTCGATGACGGCTTCAACGAGTATCTCGATCTCGATACGACAAGAGAAACACCGGCTGTCGATGAGGAAGCTCTCTTCGCTGAGATGAAAAAGACGAGCCCTTCAAAGACCGGCATGACAATAGCAGCTCCTGCTGATAAGGAGGATGAGATCGAAGCTCTCCGCAAGAGGCTCATGGAGCTGACAGGGACAGACATAAAGCTTGATGAGACTCCGGCTGACATCACAATGGAGCCTGAGACGACATCGGATATCGACAAATACTTTGACGGACTTGCTTCTGCAAGCGAGAAGAAAGAGCCGGCTGCGCCTGCTCAGCCTTCGGAAGTGAATCCGGAAGATCTGTATCTTGATGCATTCCCTGCTGCGGAACCGGAGCCTGAGCTTCTGATCCTCGAAAAGACAGAGCCGGAAAAGGCTGCTCCTACGCCGGCAGCAGAAGAAACAAAAGCCTCAGAGCCTGCACCTGCACAGGACAGCGAAGAGCCTGTGATGGTCGTGCTCGGAGAGGTAAAGCATGACACTGCGCCTGCCCCGGCAGCCGGAGAAGTAAAGGCTGAAGAGCCTGCACCTGCTGTCGAAGAAGTTAAAGCAGCGCAGCCTGCACCTGCACCGGCAGCTGAGGAAGTAAAGACCGAAACGCCGGCCCCTGCGCATGACAGCGAAGAACCTGTGATGGTCGTACTCGGGGAGGTAAAGCATGATACTGCACCTGCACCGGCAGTTGAAGAGGTAAAGGCCGAAGCGCCTGCACCGGCAGTCGAAGAGGTAAAGGCTGAAACTCCTGCACCGGTCGTCGAAGAAGTAAAGGCTGAAACTCCTGCACCGATCGTCGAAGAAGTAAAGACCGAAGCTCCAAAGGAAGAAAAAGCTTCGGATGCGCTCTCTCTGGAGGATCTCGAAAAGGATCTCTTCGGAGATGCGCCTACAGCAGAAGCTGAGGCGGAAGAAACAAAGAAGATCGACAAGTTCTACACACTCTACCGCAAGAACGAGGAGTTCCAGAGACTGCTCGACGAAGAATACGACAAGCTCAAGGGCGAAAGCCCGGATGCTGCAAAGCCGGAAGGCGCTAAGGCTGACGGAAAGGGAGGCTCTTCTGACGCGGCAGCTGCAGCCGAGGTACCGGCAGAGCAGAGCAAGGCATATAGGCAGGTCGAGGATGAGACTATATACAAGGCATTTGAGATGCCGCCTGAGCTCGTAAAGGCGCCGCCTAAAGAAGCGGATGAGGGAGCTGCAAAGAAAGCTCCGGCTGAGGTAAATGCCGGTGCCGCGGTTCCTGCAAAGAGCGATAAGAAAACCAAGGTCTCCAAAGAAGAAAAGAAAGCCGCCAAAGAAGCTGCAAAGGCTGAGAAGGCGAAGCTAAGACAGGAGAAAAAGGCTGCAAAGGCAAAATCCAAGACGGGTGATGCTCCTGCCGAAGCCGAATATGAAGAAGTCGATACTGGAAGCGGATTCCTGACGGTCCTCGCGGTCGTGATCGCAGTGATACTTGTCATACTGCTTGCGGTCATCCTGATTCTTCAGGTCGCGCCTGACAGCAGCATCGCATTCACTATCGATTCCATCATCAGCAAACTGACAGGTGGCTACGGAGCGATCGATCCGGGCAACGGATATTTCCTGCTTTAAGCAAGCAAGTAAATCTATAGAACCACTTGCAGCGGCAGCCAGACGCTGTCGCTGCAGTTTTTTTAGGACAGAGGCAAAAGGGCATTTGGCCGGGAGGAAACAGCCTTGGCAGAATTCATCTCTACAAACAAGAAACCCGGGAGAAAAAGGAACGAATTCAGGGGCAAGCGCAGCAGGAATGGCCGCAAGGGCATTTCTCTGATCATAATGGTGCTCGCTCTTGTATTCGTTTTTCTCGTGACTACTGTCGGATTCATCACCGACTGGATGTGGTTCAAAGATCTTGGGTACACAAGCGTTTTCTGGAAAAGACTGGTCACACAGCTCGAACTGGGCATACCGGTATTCGTGATAGTGACTCTTCTTGCCAGATTCTATCTGCGCACGCTCAAGAACGGTTACTTCAGGAAGATAGAATCGCATGAGATCCCTAATCTTAAGAGGATCAACTCGACATCGTGGATACTTTCCATGGTGTTCTCGCTGGGCGTGGCGTTCTATGCGTCGGTCGGGACATGGCTGATACTCCTCAAGTATGTGTATGCTTCGAAGTTCGGCCTCAAGGACCCGCTGTTCAATCAGGACATAGGGTTTTACATCTTCAAGCTCGACTGGCTCGACAAGCTCAATGAGATCATTCTCGTATCGGTCATCGGGCTGGTAGTCGTCACGGTTGTCTACTATTCATATCTGCTTTCGGTCAGATCGCCTGACATCTTTGAGCCGACGGATGACTTCCCTGACGATCCGGAACCATTCGAAGAAGAAGAGGACGAGGAGCCTAAGGTCATCTACCGCACTCCTATCGACTATTCCGTTATCGGCAGGATGACGAGGGCTTCGAGAAAGGCGGTGCAGACCGCATTCGACAAGAACCACAAGAAGAGAAGAGGCCACAGCACAGACATCAACAACAGCAATGTCGAGAACCTCATGGAGATCGCAAGCGGCAAGCTGATCGTGCTGGGCATCATCTTCTATCTGATGCTCGCGGTCAACTTCTTCCTCAAGCAGTTCGACCTGCTGCACACACATACCGGCGCCGTTTACGGAGCGGGCTTTGTCGATGTCAACATCACCCTCTGGGTATACCGCATAATCATGGTTCTGTGCCTTGTCGGAGCTGTAACGCTCGCGATGCATATAAAGAAGGGTGAGATAACGAAGCTTCTGAAGGTGCCTGTGATCATGATTCTCGTATACGTGCTCGGAGCGGGAGCCGGCACTCTCGTACAGACGCTTGTCGTAAGCCCGGACGAGATCAACAAGGAATCGAAATACCTCAAGAACAATATCGAATACACGAGGCACGCATATGGGATCGACAACGTGAGAGTTGCTTCGTTCCCGGCTGACGATTCGCTCAATGCCAATGTCATCGCGAATGCCGATGAGACAATAGGCAACATCAGGATCAACGACTACAAGCCTGTAGAGGTTTTCTACAATCAGACGCAGAGCATACGTCAATACTACAGGTTCAACGACGTGGATATCGACAGATACACGATAGACGACTCGCTCACGCAGACCTACCTCTCGGCCAGAGAGATAGACGAGGAGAAGATCAGCAATACGTGGATCAACAAGCACCTCAAGTACACGCACGGCTACGGTGCAGCGGTATCTCAGGTCGACAAGGTCACTCCTTCGGGCCAGCCTGATGTGATCGAGGGCAACATCCCGCCGGAGACGAACGTTGACGAGATAAAGATCGAAAGACCTGAGATCTATTTCGGCGAGCTTTCGAAGGACTACATCATCGTAAATACCAAGGAATCCGAGTTCGACTATCCGGACGGAAGCGAGAACAAGTACACCGAATATGAAGGCAAGACGGGAATCAAGCTGAACCTGCTGAACAGGGTCCTCTATGCGATCAGGGAGGGAAGCGTGAACATACTCGTTTCGTCGAACATCACTTCGAAGTCCAAGATCATGTACGTCAGAGACGTCGTGAGCAGGGTAGAGAAGGTCATGCCTTACCTCTCATACGAGGAGGATCCGTACCTGACGATCGTGGACGGCCAGCTCTACTGGATCATCGACGCTTATACTACGAGCAGCAAGTACCCGTACTCCGAGCCGTATCAGGAGGAGGGCGTCAACCTGACGAACTATATCAGAAACTCGGTCAAGGTCGTCGTCAATGCATATGACGGCAGTGTCGACTTCTACATCGTGGATGAAGAGGATCCGATCGCTCAGACATACAGAAAGATATATCCTAAGCTGTTCAAGCCTAAGGATCAGATCCCTGAAAGCCTGAAAAGCCACCTCAGATATCCTAACGCGATGTTCAAGATCCAGGCGCAGGTATATTCCAAGTACCATATGGACGAGGTCAAGGTCTTCTACCAGAAGGAGGACCTCTGGGATATAGCTCACCAGATCTACGGCACGGAAGAAGTCGGCTGATCGTGTACACGATGCCGAAGAACAAGACCGTCTACGGCCCGATGCAGATAGAGGCGCAGATCGACCAGAACACCGAGATCTCGAAGGAGTTCTCTCTGTGGAAGTCATCGGGAACTTCGTACAACAGAGGAGACCTCTTCGTGATACCTATCGGCACATCGCTGCTGTACGTCGAGCCTGTATACCTCGAGGCTACGAACCAGGCGATACCTGAGGTCAAGAGGGTCATCGTTGCTTATCAGGACAAGATCGCATACGAGCCTACGCTTGCTGAGGCCCTGCTGAGTCTCTTCGGCGGCAATGCGGGCGATGCGGGCAAGGACGTCGGAAGCATCAATGACGAAGGCGGTGCGAACGATATCAAGGCGCTCATACTCAAGGCGCAGAACGCTTACGACAAGGCGATCGAATGTCAGAAGAACGGCGACTGGGAAGGCTACGGCAAGTACATCAACCAGCTCGAGAACTATCTGACCAAGCTGGCCAACGAGAGCGGTACGCCTGAGGCGCCTGCGAGCGATGCGGCTTCAGTGGGAGGCGACGGCGCGCCGGATGCGGCATAGCGCTGCAGATAGAATAGGGTAAAACAATTATGCGGCCGGGGAAATTCCCCGGCCAAAGCAGGGGCAAAAACGGCCGGGAGGATCGTCTCCCGGCCGGTAATGAAACAAAGGGACAGAGAAAAGGGGGATATCACATGATCAATTATGATTTGAACAGAATGCTGTATACACTGACTCCGGACGAGCACGATGAAGAGGCGGTCCGGAGCCGCCTTTTGGCCCATCCTGAGGTAAAGTTCGTATCTTTTACGGCGGTCGATATGGGCAACCACAACACAGACGAGAAGATCCCGGTCGCGCTTTTCCTCGGATCCATGGAGAAGATGCTCGCGAACGGCGTGCAGACCGACGGTTCCTCCGTTGCTCTTCCGACCATCGCTGACCTTTCAAACGCGAGAGTCGACCTGGTGTCTGACATGGAGGTCAACTGGTTCGTTGAATACAACTATGACAACATCGACTACGAGACAGGCCTTCCTACAGGTACGCTCAGGATTCCTTCCTATCTGCGTCACAACGGGGACACTCTGGTGGGTCCGAGGATATACCTCAAAGAGGCGATCGAGATGTTTACCGCTGAGCTCAGAAATGAGCTTGAAGAGCACCCGTATGTGTTCGGACACACCGGAGGAGTGGACAGCATCGAAGACATAGACGAGATACTGCTCAACAGCGCGACTGAACTCGAGTTCTGGGTCAAGACGCCTGACGACAGGGCAGACCGCGACCAGCTCTCGATCGCGCAGGAACTCAAAGAGCAGTACTGGCAGAGGGTCTCGGGACCTGTCGCAACAGCTCTTGAACAGACCCTCGAGATACTCGATCACTACGGCTTCAGCGTCGAGATGGGCCACAAAGAAGTCGGCGGCGTCAAGGCCAAGATGGGCAATTCGGGCAACTTCGACCACATCATGGAGCAGCTGGAGATCGACTGGAAGTATGCCGATCCGATGCAGGCTGCAGACAATGAAGCACAGATAAGGCACATCGTCAGGGATGTGTTCCGCATGAACAGCCTGGAGGTCACCTTCCTGGCAAAGCCGATCTACGGAGTGGCAGGCTCCGGCGAGCATACGCACTTCGGGATAAGCGCAAGGCTTAAGGACGGCAGCCGCGTGAATCTTTTCGAGCCTTCCGATCCGGACAATGATTTCATGAGCCCGCTGGGGTACGGCGCTCTGATGGGGCTGCTCAAGAATTACGGGCTGATCTATCCTATAGTGGCGCCTACACATGATTCATTCCAGAGGCTCAAGCCGGGCTACGAGGCCCCTGTATGCGTGGTCACCTCGCTGGGTCAGGACCACCAGACCCCTTCGCGAAACAGGACAGTGCTGGTAGGTCTGGTAAGGGACCGCAAGAATCCGCTTTCGACTAGGTTCGAACTCAGATCACCTAACCCTCACTCAAACACCTATCTGGTCATCGGCTCGGTATTCAGGACCATGCTCGACGGTATAAAGGCTGTGCTCGGGGCGGGAAGGACGCCTGAAGAACTCGAAAGGTCCATCAGCAAGAAGTACGGCGAAGAGGATTTCTACCTCGAGAAGGATCGCGAATACAGATCGGAACGCGATATCTTTACGGACTACACGGTCGAAGAAAGAGAGAAACTCTTCGGCAGAGCGCCTGCGAACGTATGGGAGAGCTTCCTCAACTGGGGAGACGGCGGTTTCGATCCTGCCCGGGTCGTACGTATAACCGGAGGCGAAGAATCGAACGAGAAGACGCTCCGCTCGTACCGCGAACAGATGATACTCAAATGGTCGATGGAATATCACGACAGGTACATCCCGAACACCATGGATGTCCTGAGAGGCTGCGTAAAGCTTCACGAGGATGATACGAACGAATACGATTCCGCGAACTGGGCAAGGATCACCGAGCTCAAGTCGCTGATAGGCCATGAAGAAAAGGGCAGGGAATCGCTCCTGATGAAGGCGCGCAAGGCCATAGAGGCAGCCGACTATACCGAGCTCAGCAGATACGAGAACGAGATCGAAGAGAAACTCGAGGAGCTGCGCGA
The DNA here is from genome assembly GCA_902774195.1 of uncultured Eubacteriales bacterium. Next base: position 587 of record CACYHM010000072.1, on the reverse strand, counting down.
GGTCTACGCAAAATACAGAAGGAACATATTCTGAGGACCGGCCGGCGCTATGGGACGCGCTGATCACGGTACGTGCCGGTCAAGGAATGCGCTGCTCACGGGATGCGCCCCTGCTGCGGGGCAGCCAATAAAAAGCCAATATATATAATCAGTTAAAAAAGGAAGAGAAAAATGCTGGACATCAAGCGTATCAGAGAACATTTTGATGAAGTCAAAGCAGGAGTCGAGAGACGCTGCAAGGGCGATTTCGATATCGGAAGAGCCAGGGACCTCGATGTGAAGAGAAGAGAGATCCTCGCCGAGGTAGAGGCTCTCAAGAACAAGCAGAACGTCACCTCAAGAGAGGTGCCGAAACTGAAGAAAGAGGGCAAGGACGTCTCGGAGCTTTTCAAAGAGATGAAGCAGCTGTCGGCACGCATCAAGGAGCTCGACGGCGAGGTCGCGGATGTAGAGGAGGAGCTGAGGGATGTGCTTCTTGGCATACCGAACGTTCCGAATCCTCAGGTTCAGACAGGCGAAGACGATTCTGACAACGTCGAGCTGCGCAGAGTCGGCGAGCCGAGGGAATTCGGCTTCGAGGCGCAAGC